>JALGVN010000015.1 GCA_025774645.1 bacterium | reverse complement strand
GATATTGGCGGGTCCAGGTCTCGGAATCGGTTCCTCCGAGCCATCCGGGTGGATGTATCGGGAAGCGGAGCCGGTCGTCTTAGCGATCGTCCGGATCCCTCCAGCCCGGAGCCCAGCGGCGATGAGCCTCGTCACCGAGGACTTGCCGCGGGTGCCGTTGACGTGGACGCGTATGGGAATGGCCGCGAGGTTCCCGCAGTGGAACCGGTACTCGAGCACGCCGTACGCGAAGAAGGCGGCTGCTATTGTAACAAGGATGACAACCAGATCATCCATCGGGCCTGATCCCCTACCTGGTCACATAAAGAGTACGCCGACCTTCGCCATCCCGTCGCGCGGCCCTGGCCCTCCCGACTGGGGCGCGCGCGAAGTGAGACGAAGCCGGCAGAGTTATGCTACAGGATGCGGCCCTCGTTGTCAAGGATGGCGTTCCGAGGGCCTGGACCCGGTTCCGTCCGCCGGACCGCGCCCGCAAGGGGCAGCCCTGCGGGCGGCATCCGGCGTCTACTCTCCGAGCTCGATGACGTTGACCTCTCCGAAGTTCGAGAGCGGCTGATCGAACTGGTCCTCCTGCCCCACCACCAGGATCGTCAGCCCGTCGGGATGGAGGTACTCCCGCGCTGCTTCGGCGACGTCCTCGACGGTGAGCTCGGCGATCCTGTCGAAGTCCCTCTCCGCGGAGTCGAGCGGCCGGCCTTCCCACTTGAGGGTCACGAGGCGATTGACCACGGTCGTGTTCGACTCGTAGTCGAACACCTGCCTGTTCAGATAGGCGTCCTTCGCGCTCTCGAACTCCTCCTCGGTCGGACCGTCGTCGCGCATCATCTCGATCTGCTCGAGGATGAGCGCGATCGCGCGCGCCGTCGCCTCCGACTTCGTCTGCGAGGACGCGGTGAAGAGACCGTAGGTCCAGGCGTCGTCGCCGTAACGCGAGTACGCCGCGTACGCGAGGCCCTCGTCGGTCCGCACCTTCTGGGTGATGCGGGACGTGAAGCTCCCGCCGCCCAGGACGAAGTTCATCATGCGGACGGCCATGCGGTTCTCGTCGCGCCTGTTCATGCCCAGGTGGCCGATCATGATGACGCCCTGATTGCTCTCCTTCTCGACGTAGTTCACCGACGGCTCGAACACGAGCTCCATCTCGGGCTCGGGCTCGATGACGACTTCCGCGGCCTGCCAGCCCGTGAGCGACTTGTCGAGCGCGGCGACTATCTCGTCCTTCGTCACGTCGCCGGTGACGCCGATGACCGCGTTGTTCGGGTGGAAGAACCGGCGGTGGTACTCGACGAGATCGTCCCGCGTGATCGCCCTGACGGTCTCCTCCGTGGTCTCCCACGCCATGGGATGATCGCCGTAGACGATCTTCGCGTACTCCCGGCGCGCGATGCGCCGCGGCTCGTCGTTCTCCCGACGGATGTTCTCGAGCATCGTCTCCCGCCGGAGTTCGATCTTGTCCTCGGGGAACGAGGGGCTGGCGAGGAGATCGTTCAGGATCGTGAGGCACAGACCGATGTCCTTCTTGAGGCAGCTCACGCGGATCGACGCCATCCTCCCGTGGCCGTTGATCTCAACCGAAGCGGCGACGAACTCGAGCTCCTCGTTGATCCTGTCGCCGGGCCAGTTCTCCGTCCCGCCGTTCCGAATGGCCCACGCCGCGAGATCGTTGAGTCCCGTGAGCTCCTCGGGCGCGCGGTCCGTGCTCACCACCATGTAGATGTTCACCACGGGGACCTCGTGGTCCTCGAGGAAGAACCCCGTGAGGCCGTTCTCGAACTCGATCTCCACATACTCCGGGGTCTTGAGCTTGATGTCCGGGTACTTCAGCTCGCTCGGGTGCTTGACCTGCTTCGCCTGCGCCTCACCCGTGAAACAGGGCGCCGCGAGGAAGGCGGCGGCCGCGATCAGGACGAGGACGAGCGTTGTGGTTCTCTTCATCATCTGCTCCTTGGATATCCGTTCAGGAGAAGCTCTACTCCTCGTCCGTCGTCTCCTCACCAGCGGGCTCTTCAACGGCGGGCTCGTCGTCAGCGGGCTCTTCGCTCTCGGGCTCGGCGTCTCCCTGCTCCGCCTTCATCCGCTCCCAGAGCTCCCTGGCGAACGCCTCGCGACCGGCCTCGTCGAGCGACTGGAACTTCATCATGAGCATGCCCCGCTCCTCTTCGGGGAGCGTCTGTGCCCACATCATCAGCTGCCCGAAGTCGAATTCGTCGCCGGTGTCCTCGCCGTCGTCCTCGGAGGCCGTCTCGACGAGCCACCCGACCGTGCGGTTCTCCTCGGTGAAGTACTCCTCGGCGACCCGCATGATGTCATCGGGCGTCACCTCGCGGCTCCGCTCCATGTCGGTCAGGATCGCGCGCCAGTCTCCGCGGAGGTTGGCGTACATCCCGACGGTGAACGCGAGCCCGATGTTGGAGCCGAGCGAGCGCACGAGCCGCGCCTCTTCCTGGTTCCACGTGCGCTCGAGCTCGCGCATGTCGACCGGCTCGGTCTTGAGGCGCTCGATCTCGGCCAGGATCGCGAGCTCGACCTCCTCGAGCGTGTGCGGGTCCTTCGGGTCCGCCTCTATGATGAACATCGGATCGAGGCGGGCGCCGGGACCGATCCAGACGCCCGGAGCGGTCCTCGTGAGGCCCTGGTCCTCGTAGATCGACTTGTAGAACCTGCCCGTCCGGCCCGACGAGAGGACCGACGAGAGCAGGTCGATCGCGTAGCCGTCGGGGTGCGGCGGGTTGACGACGTGGTAGCCGATGTAGAGCGAGGGCTTCGCGTCCTGCTTGACGACGACCCGGCGCTCGCCCTGCTGCTTCGGTTCCTTCGTCGTGAGCTCGGGAAGCGGCGGACCGGCCTCGAGCTTGCCAAAGTACTTCTTCGCGAGCTTCTCGACCTGCTTGACGTCGACGTCCCCGACGAAGATGCCGAGCGCGTTGTTCGGACCGTAGTTGGTATCGAAGTAGCTCTGGAGATCGGCGCGAGTCATCATCGCGAGGTCCGACATCCAGCCCAGGACCGGCACGCCGTAGGGGCTCGCGCTGTACGCCGTCGACATGAAGGACTCGTAGAGGACGTCGTCGGGGCTGTTCTCGCTCATCCGGCGCTCTTCCATCACGACGTCGCGTTCGGTGTAGAACTCCCGGAAGACCGCGTTCTCGAGACGGTCGGACTCCAGCAGGAAGAACAGCTCGAGCCTGTTCGACGGAAGGTAGGCGAAGTAGAACGTCCCGTCGTTTGAGGTGCCCGCGTTCAGCATCCGGGAGCCGTTGTTCATGTAGGTCTCCCAGAGCTCGTTCGAGATGACGAGCTCGCGGTGCTCCTCCATCGTGTCGTAGAGCTCCATCTCGGTGCGTTTGAGCGTGAGGAAGAGCTCGAAGTAGTCGGTCTCGCCCTCTTCGAGGAGTCCGCCGGCCGAGCGCATCTCGTCGGTCGGTCCCGCCTCTTCGAGCATCTCGACGACAAGCTCGAGCTCAAGAGCCCGGTCGGTGCCGATCGCTTCGCGGTCCTCGTCGCTCATCGACGCCGTCAGCTCGGTCACCTGGTCGTCGTAGTAGCCGAGCCGCCAGGGCTCGATCTCGATCATGAGGCCGCGAGCGGCGACCGCCAGCTCGTCCTCGCGTTCGATGTAGGGGACCTCCTGCTCGTAGTCCTTCGTACCGATCGTCTCGGTGCCCTTGAAGAGCATGTGCTCGAGGAGGTGCGACAGACCGGTGATCCCGTTCGACTCGTAGATCGCGCCGACCTTGAAGGCCACCGCGCAGAAGACGACCGGCGCCTCCCGGCGCTCGACGACGAGGAACTTCATGCCGTTGTCGAGCTCGAACTCCCGCACCTTGTCCTCGAGGGTCTGAGCCCGCGAGGCGCCGGGTACGGAGAGAAGGATGGCGACAAGACACAGACAGACGATGGAAAACCGCCTCATGGGCGACCCCTTCCGCTGCTGGTTGACTGCCGTTTGTGTTCTCGATATCCAGCGTACGTTCCGGCGATATGCGACCTATGAGCGTAACCCCTGAGCGGAGCCTCAGTCAAGAAGGAGGAACGACGGGCCCGAGATTGTCTCCCGGAGCCGCTTGACAGGCCCGTGCGGCGGCCCTAGCATCGGGGCGGAACGTAGCGTAACGAGCGGCTGCCACAGGGATGAAGGGAGACAGCGAGTGAGCTACGTCGTTCTTGCGGAGACAGCCGAGAAGCTCCCGGTCGGGAAGATCGTTGCCGCCGGACAGAACTACGCCGACCACACGAAGGAGATGGGCGCCCCGAAACCCAAGGAGCCCGTTCTCTTCATGAAGCCCTCGACGTCGATTCTCCACGAGGGGAACCCCATCGTCTATCCGAAGGTGACGGAGCTCCTCCACCACGAGGTCGAGCTCGGTCTCGTGATCGGAGAGACGTGCAAGGACGTAAGCGCGGCCGACGCCGACCGGTACATCTTCGCATACCTCCTCGCGCTCGACCTGACGCTCCGCGACCTCCAGAGTCAGGCGAAGGAGAAAGGTCGTCCGTGGGCGACGGCGAAGGGGTTCGACGGCTCCTGCCCGATCTCGCGCGCCACTCGGCTCGAGGACCCGTCGATCCTGGACGAGCTCGAGCTCGGACTCAAGGTGAACGACGAGCCCCGCCAGCTCGGAAACACTCGTGACATGGTGTGGAGCTCTCAGGAACTCGTGGCGTTCGCTTCGAAGTTCTTCACGCTCGAGCGGGGCGACATCGTGCTGACCGGAACTCCCGCGGGCGTGGGTCCGTTGAACAGGGGCGACAAGATCGAGGCATGGCTCGGCTCGACCGTCGCGTTCTGGTTCGACGTGGTGTGACGGGACTTCCGTCGGCGGCTCGGGCCCGGCGAGGCCGGGCGGACAGCCCCGACGGTGGCTGGAAGCCAGAGAGAGAGAGCGGCGGCTCACCGCACGAGCGGAAGAGCCGCCGCCTTATTGCGTTCGAGGTCGACTTAGACCTGGATGAACCTGTCCTCGCCCCAGACCGAGAGCCGCTTGATGCCCGTGAAGGGGATGTACTGGTCGACGTGCTCCGGGAGTTCTCCCCTCTTCGCCTCGAAGCCGACCTGCACGAAGTCGTCGCCAACGTGCAGGATCTCAACATCGTAGGTCTCGAGACCCAACTGCTCCCTGAGCGCGTTCTTCTGGTAGCTCTCGGGGTTGATGACCGTCGCCTTCTGCCCCACCCACGACGCCAGAACCGCCTTGAAAGACTCGGACATGGCCGCCTCCTTGTCGAACCTGTCCCTGACGCGCGGGTCTCGACTCCCCTAGACCGGAGCGCCCGCGCGCGCCTTCTCCTGATACTCGAGCCAGCGTTCCTCGAGGCTCGGGTCCTTCACCGTCTCCAGGAGGTAGTCGCAGTACTCGCGGCCCGTGGCGCCGGTATCGCGCCCGGTCATCACGAGCTTCTTCTCGTACTGGCCGCAGACGTCGAGCGCCATCTCGAGCTTCTTCCCGCGCTCGGTGAAGCCGAGGTGGCTCATCATCATCGCGCCCGCGCGGATCATGCTCGCGGGGTCCGCGTACTGCGCGCGGCCCTCCTTGACCATGCGCGGAGCCGAGCCGTGGATCGCCTCGAACATGGCGTACTGCTTGCCGATGTTGGCGCTTCCGGCCGTCCCGACACCGCCCTGGAACTCGGCCGCCTCGTCGGTGAGGATGTCGCCGTAGAGGTTCGGCAGAACGAAGACCTTGAACGAGGAGCGACGCTTCGGGTCGACGAGCTTCGCGGTCATGATGTCGATGTACCAGTCGTCGCACTCGATGTCGGGGTATTCCTCCGCGATCTTCTGACCGATCTTGAGGAACTTCCCGTCCGTGGTCTTCACGACGTTCGCCTTCGTCACAATGGTGACGTAGTCGATGTCGTTCTTCTTCGCGTGCTCGAAGGCCAGGCGCATGATCCGCTCGGTTCCCTGGGACGTGATGACCTTGAAGTCGACAGCGAGGTCGTCGGTGACGTCGTACCCGTACGGACCCAGCGCGTACATGCCCTCCGTGTTCTCGCGGAAGAAGATCCAGTCGATTCCGTCCTTCACTACGCGGACCGGCCTGACGTTCGCGAAGAGGTCGAGCTCCTTCCTCAGCGCGACGTTGGCGCTCTCGATGTTCGGCCACGGATCGCCCTTCCTGGGGGTCGTGGTCGGACCCTTGAGCGTCACGTGGTAGGTCTTGATCTCCTCAAGGACGTCGTCCGGAATCGGCTTGCCCTGCTCCGCCCTGTTCTCGATCGTGAGGCCCTCGATCACGCCGAGCTCGACCTTCCCCGACTTGACCGCGTCCTCGAGCATGTGCTCGACGACCCTCTGCGCCTCGGCGGCGATGTACGGCCCGATGCCGTCCCCGCCAATGATCCCGACCCGGATCGGTTTGAGCGCGGCGTAGTCGATCCACTCCTCGCCGGCCTTCATGCGCTCGATTCGCTCGAGCTGAGCCTCCATCAGTTCTCCGAAGTGCTCCTTCGCCTTCTCGATGCGAGCCTTCTCCATGCAGTCCTCCACTTAGTGGGAAGTCGCCTGCGTCTGTCGCTAGAGAGTCAAAGCCTTGCGAGTATAGCTCGCTGACTGAGTCAGTGTCAAGAACACGCGGGAACTACGTGTTGACTTCGGTCCCGCGACGAGAGATACTCAGGGTCGCATTTGACACGGAGTGACGGAGCCGGTGAGTCACACCCATTAGAAAGGAGCTCTAAGCAATGGGTAAGCTCAAGGACAAATTGGCCGGTCAGATTCCCGGTCTGCGGCAGGACGCCCGCGCGCTCGTGAAAGAGCACGGGGCGAAGGTGATCTCCGAGGTGACGGTCGCCCAGGCCTTCGGCGGTATGAGAGGCGTCAAGGCGATGATCTGCGACACCTCGCTCGTCGAGCCGGACAAGGGCCTCATCATCAGAGGAAGACCCATCGGCGACCTGACGGACAAGCTCCCCGAGGAGATCTTCTGGCTCCTCCTCACGGGCGACGTCCCCAGCAGTGACGAGCTCAAGGACCTCCAGAGCGAGTTCCGGGCGCAGCAGGACGTCCCGCAGTACGTCTTCGACGTCCTCGAGGCGATGGCCGAGGACTCACACCCGATGGCGATGTTCAATACGGCCATACTCGCCATGGAGCGTGAGTCGATCTTCCGGAAGCGCTACACCGAAGGCATGAAGCGCGAGCAGTACTGGGAGGCGGCTCTCGATGATTCGATCAGCCTCCTCGCGAAGCTCCCGGGCGTTGCGGCTGCGGTCTACCGCTTGAGGTTCAAGAAGGGCGATCGCATCGCCCCCGATGCGAACCTCGATTGGGGCGCGAACTATGCCCGCATGCTCGGCATCGACGATCCGACGGGCGAGTTCCAGAACCTGATGCGTCTCTACCTCACGCTCCACTCGGACCACGAGGGCGGGAACGTCAGTGCGAACACGTGCCACACCGTCGGCTCCGCGCTCAGTGATCCGTACTACGCGGTGTCGGCCGGCCTGAACGGTCTCGCCGGTCCGCTCCACGGCCTGGCGAACCAGGAGTGCCTCAGGTTCGTGCTCGCGCTCAAGGACAAGTACCAGGGCGTGCCGACCGAGCAGCAGCTGAAGGACTTCGCGTGGGAGACGCTGAACGGCGGACAGGTGATCCCGGGTTACGGCCACGCCGTCCTCCGTGTCACCGATCCGCGCTTCACGGCGTTCCACGCGTTTGGAAAGCGCGTCTGCTCGGAAGACCAGGTCTATCAGATCGTCGACAGGCTCTTCACCGTGATCCCCGAGGTTCTGAAGGAGCACGGGAAGGCGAAGAACCCGTACCCGAACGTCGACGCAGGCTCCGGCGCCCTCCTCTATCACTTCGGGCTCCGCGAGTTCGACTACTACACCGTTCTCTTCGGCGTCTCGCGTGCGCTCGGCATGCTGTCGCAGCTCATCGTCAATCGCGCGATGGGCGCCGCGATCACGAGGCCGAAGTCGGTGCAGACGGATTGGGTCAAGGAGCAGGTGGGAGCCAAGGTCTCGGCGTAGGATCGCCGAAGCCGGAGCTCATCGCTCCAGCAAGAAGACGCCCGGGGTCCCAAGTGGGTCCCGGGCGTCTCTCTTGTCCCGATGCGGCGCCGCGCGGCGATGCTGCCTCAGCCGCCGTCGACCGGAGCGGTCTAGTGTTTCTTCCTGCCCTTCGCCTTCCGGAAAGCGTGCCTGAGCTTGATCTCCCCCACTTCCTTCTCGACGCCGTCGAGGATCTTCCAGCTCCAGATGCTCGCGGCGATCGCCTGGATGTCGGGGTAGAGCACGCGGTCCTTGACGAGCTTCTTCGCGACCTTGCGGATCTCACGGTGCGCGGCCGAGGTTCCCTTCCCGGGCGCGCACTCGAGCAGGTCGAACGCCTGAGCCGCGCACATCATTTCGATGGCGAGGACGTTGACGACGTTCTTGCTGATCTCCTTGAGCTTCCGCGCGGCGATCGGCCCCATGCAGACGTGGTCCTCCTGGTCCGCCGCCATGCTGAAGTTGTCCACGATCGCGGGATGCGCCAGGATCTTGTTCTCCGAGCAGAGCGCCGACGCGGTGTAGTGCGCGACCATGTAGCCCGAGTTCAGCCCTTCGCCCTTCACGAGGAAGGCCGGAAGGCCGACGTTCAGGTGGGGGTTCAGAAGTCTGTTGGTGTGACGCTCCGAGAGCCCCCCAAGCTCACTCATCGCGATCCCGAGGAAGTCGAGCGCCATCGCGATCGGCTGGCCGTGGAAGTTACCGCACGAGAGGCGTTCTCCCTCCTCGGCGAAGAAGATCGGGTTGTCAGCGACCGAGTTGATCTCGATCTCGATCTGCTCGCGGACGTAGTGGAGCGCGTCGACCGACGGACCGTAGACCTGAGCGATGCAGCGCATGCTGTAGGCGTCCTGCACCTTGCCGCAGCCCTCGGCGATGAGGGCGCTCCCCTTGAGGAGCTTCCTCATGTTCGCCGCGACTGCGTTCTGTCCGTTGTACGGACGCACGCGGTGGCTCCTCGGGTCGAATGCGCGGAGCGGCGTCCGGAGCGCGTCGGCCGACATCGCGCTCGCGATGATCGCGGTCTTGAGGATCCGTTCCGCGTCGTAGAGCCGGAGAACGCCGCAGCCGGTGAACATCTGCGAGCCGTTGATGAGGCCGAGTCCCTCCTTGAAGCTCAGGTCGACGGGTTTGATCCCGGCCTTCTCCATCGCCTTCCTGCCGCTCATGAGCTTGCCGTTGTAGAAGGCGCGGCCCTCTCCAATCACGACCTCGGCTATCTGCGAGAGCGGCGAGAGATCGCCGCTCGTGCCGACCGAGCCCTTCTCGTTGACCGCGGGAACGACGTTCTTGTTGATCATCCTGACCAGGGTCTCGAGCGTCGAGAGACGCACGGCGGAGTAGCCGTTCGCCAGGACGTTCGCGCGCAGCAGCATCGCCGCCCTGACCTCGTCCTCCTCGAAGAAGTCGCCGACTCCTGCCGAATGACTGTAGACGATCCGCTTCTGGAGCTCCGCACCTTGCTCGGGCGAGACCCTCACGCGCGCCAGCTCCCCGATCCCCGTCGTCACCCCGTAGATGAGTTCACCCTTGTCGACGAGATCCTGCACGACCTGGCGGCACCGCTTGACGGCCACCTTCGCCTTCGGCGCGATCTCGACCTTCGCGTGGCCCCTCGCCACCGCGTGAACCCGCTCGACGGTCAGGCTCGAGCCATCCAGAACCACCTTCATCGTTTTCTCCCTTTCGCGTGTCACACGAGCGAAACTCGAGTCATGAAGCGCAGACTTCGTAATCTAGCAGACAGAGTGGGGGCAGTCAATCGCGCTCGCGCCGACGCCCCCTCGCCTGACGGCGTCGGGGCTTTTTCTTTGCGCGGGATCGGGACCCAGTGCTATTCTCGGATTGCGCGCCCGAGCGGACCAGGGAGGTCCCATGCAGGTGAAGGTCCCGTACGGAACCGGCCACGTCGAGGTGGAGGTGCCCGACACCAACTTCGCCGGAGCGATCTACCCGAACGAGGTCGATCCGGTCGACGAGACCGAGGCCCTCGCCCACGCGCTGTCCCATCCGTCGGGCAGCCCCACGTTCGAAGAGTTCCTCTCGGACGCCTCCGAGGTCCTCTTCGTCGTGAACGACGCCACCCGGTCGACCCCCACCGGCAGGATCCTCAAACACGTCTTCCCCGCCCTCGGGGACGCCGGGGGGGCGTGCATCGTCGCGACCGGCACCCACCGACCCCCGACGCACGACGAGTACCGGGCGATCTTCGGGGACCTCCACGATGTCTGCCGCGACCGCATCGGCGCGCACGACGCGAAGAAGACCGGGGAGATGGTCTACCTCGGGACAACCGCGCGCGGGACCGAGGTGCGCCTGAACCGCCGCGTCGTCGACGCTCGGAAGATCGTCGCCATCGGCTCGGTGTAGCCGCACTACTTCGCCGGCTACACCGGCGGCCGGAAGTCGTTCCTCCCCGGCGTCGCCGCGTACGAGACGATCGAGCAGAACCACCGCCACGCGATGTCCAGCGGCGCGGCGGCGCTCGTGCTCGACGGGAATCCCGTTCACGAGGACATGACGGAGGCGCTCCGGTTCCTCACGGCCGACCGTGACGTCTTCACCATCCTCGCGGTGCTCGACGGACGCCGCAGGATGGGCGCCGTCGCCGCCGGCGACATCGAGCAGGCGTTCCTCGCGGCGACAGAGATCTCGTGCGAGATCTCGGCCGTCCGCGTGGAGAGCAAGGCCGACGTCGTCGTCGCCGTCGCGCCCTATCCCCCGGTCGCCGATCTGTATCAGTCCCAGCACGCCCTCGAGAACGGAAAGCTCGCGCTCGCGGACGGCGGGGTCATCATCCTCGTCACGGAGTGCCGCCAGGGGATCGGGAACCCGGCGTTCGTAGAGCTCGCGAGCTCGGTCTCGACGCCGGAGGAGGCGCTCGACAAGATCCACGCGGGATACCGGCTCGGATACCACAAGGTCGCGCGGATGGTGGAGACAGCGAGGTGGGCGGAGATGTGGGCCGTGACCGATCTCGATCCGCGCGTCCTCGAGAGCATCTTCATGCGCCCGTTCGCTTCCCTGCAGACGGCGCTCGACGAGGCGCTCGCGGCGAAGCCGGACGCGAAGGTCCTCTTCCTCATGGCGGCGAACGTGACAGTCCCCCGGCTTGACTAATCCTCAGCCACGCGGCCGACGATCGTCGGCGTGCACCCGACGGCCCCGCCCCGACCGCGTTCCGCAGGGCATACCGGGAAAAGCGGTTGCCTCGGAAGTCCCCCGCCTGCTAGAATAACTGTCCGTTGTCGTTGCTCGACAGGTCACGAGGTGTCAACTCTCACCATGGAGGTTTCTCGATGAAGACTCCGCTGCGCGTTGCAGTCACCGGTGCGGCCGGCAACATCGGCTACTCCCTTCTCTTCCGGCTCGCGGCCGGCGACGCGTTCGGCCCCGACCAGCCGATCGTGCTCCAGATGCTCGAGATCACCCCGGCCATGAAGGGCCTCGAGGGCGTCGCGATGGAGCTCGGGGACTGCGCGTTCCCGCTCCTGCACGACATGGTCCTCACGGACGACCCGAACGTCGCCTTCGACGGGACGAACTGGGCACTCCTCGTCGGCGCCAAGCCCCGGGGCAAGGGGATGGAGCGGAAGGACCTCATCCTCGACAACGGCCCGATCTTCGTGGACCAGGGCAAGGGCCTGAACGCCAAGGCCGCGGACGGCGTCCGCGTCATCGTGATCGGCAACCCGGCCAACACGAACTGCCTCATCACCGCGAGCAACGCGCCGGACATCCCGCGCGATCAGTTCCTGGCGATGACGAGGCTCGACCACAACCGGTCGATGTCCCAGATGGCCGGGAAGACGGGCGCCCAGACGTCCGACATCAAGAACGTGATCGTCTGGGGCAACCACTCGGCCACGCAGTTCCCGGACATCCGCCACGCGACGATCGGCGGAAAGCCGGCGCCCGCGGTCATCAACGATGACGCCTGGTACCGCGACGAGTTCATCCCGCGCGTCCAGAAGCGCGGCGCCGCGATCATCGCGGCCCGCGGCCACTCGAGCGCGGCGAGCGCGGCGAGCGCCGGCGTCGACACGGCACACACGTGGCACTTCGGGACGCCCGGCGACGAGTGGGTCAGCATGGCCGTGCCGTCCGAGATGGGCGACTACCCGGCGCCCGACGGCATCTACTTCTCCTATCCCGTCCGCTGCAAGAACGGGAAGTACGAGGTCGTGCAGGGGCTCGACTTCGATGACTTCGGCAAGGAGAAGTTCAAGATCACCGGAGACGAGCTCGTCGAAGAACGAGAGGTCGTGAAGCATCTCCTCGGCTAGAGGAGTCTGAAGAGGGGCCGGCCGGAGCGCCGGCCCTTCTTCGTTCAGGGCACGACCCCACAGGAGGAAGCATGGGAAAGACGATTGCAGAGAAGATCCTGGGGGAACACGCGGGCTGCGAGGTCCGTCCCGGCCAGATCCACATCGTGACGGTCGACGTGGCACTCGTTCAGGACGGGACCGGCCCGCTCGCGGTCAGGCAGCTTCAGAGCCTCGGCCTCGAGAAGGCCGCGCACCCCGAACGCACAGTCCTCTTCCTGGACCACGCTGCGCCGAGCCCCCGCAAGGAGCTCTCGAACGACCACGTCACGCTCAGGAAGTTCGCCGCGAAGACGGGCGCCGTCCTCTCCGAGGTCGGTGACGGGGTCTGCCACCAGGTCATCAACGAGAGCTACGTGAACCCCGGCGACGTTCTGATCGGCGCCGACTCGCACACCTGTACCGGCGGAGCGCTATGCGCGTTCTCGACGGGGATGGGGTCGACCGACGTCGCGATCGGGATCGCGCTCGGGAAGACGTGGATGCTGATCCCTCCGACGATCCGGGTCGAGGTCACGGGCGACCTCACTCCCGGCGTCTACTCGAAGGACATCATCCTCCATCTGATCGGGACGATCGGCGCCGACGGCGCGACCTACAAGGCGCTCGAGTTCGGCGGTCCGACGGTCGACGGGATGGAGCAGTCGGAGCGGTTCACGCTGTCGAACATGGCGGTCGAGGCGGGCGCCAAGACCGGGCTCATCGCCTCCGACGACGTCACGCGCGAGTACCTCGATTCCCGCGGCCGCGCGGCGAACTTCCGCGAGATCGGCCCCGACCCGGACGCCGAGTACGAGCGTGTCGTCGACATCGACGCGTCGACGCTCGCGCCGACGGTCTCGTTCCCACACACGGTCGACAACACCCGGACGATCGATGAGGCCAAGGGCGTCAAGATCGACCAGGTCGTGATCGGGACGTGCACGAACGGGAGGCTCCACGACCTCATGGTCGCGGCGTCGATCCTCAGAGGGAAGCACCGCCACCCGGGGACCAGGCTCATCGTCATCCCGGCGTCACGCGAGGTCTACCTCGAGGCCATCCGTGCCGGCTACATCGAGACGTTCGTCGAGGCCGGCGGACTGATCGTCAACCCGGGCTGCGGTCCGTGCGTCGGCGTGCACGAGGGAGTGCTCGCTGACGGAGAGAAGTGTCTCTCGACCCAGAACCGGAACTTCCACGGCAGGATGGGGAACCCGAAGGGCGAGATCTACTTGGGCTCCCCCGCCACCGCGGCCGCGACCGCCATCAAGGGCGAGCTCGCCGACCCGAGGGAGTTCCTGTCGTAGCGGGGACCTACAGACCGCAAGGAGCAGCCGATGATACTCAAGGGAAAGGCCTGGAAGTTCGGGGACGACATCTCGACGGACCACATCGCGCCCGGCAGGTACTTCCACCTCCGCTCGAACCTGCCCGAGCTCGCGAAGCACGTCCTCGAGGACGCGGACGCCGAGTTCGCGGGCAAGGTCCAGAAGGGCGATTTCGTCGTGGGGGGGAACAACTTCGGGCTGGGCTCGAGCCGGGAGCACGCGCCGACGATCATCAAGGTGGCGGGCGTCTCGGCCGTCATGGCGAAGTCGTTCGCGAGGATCTTCTTCCGGAACTCGATCAACGTCGGTCTGCCGGCCCTCATCTGCGACACCGACCAGATCGATCCTGCCGACGAGCTCGAGGTCGACCTCACCGGCGGGAAGATCCAGAACAAGACCAAGGGGACGGTCATCGAGTTCACTCCCCTGCCGATCGTGATGGTCGAGATCCTCCAGGACGGGGGACTCGCGGAGCACGTGAGGAAGCACGGGGACCTCGATCTCTCGTGCGATCTGCCGGAGGAATAGGCCGCCACGGCGCCCGCGGACGGGCGACGGGACCAGGCAGGCATCGAGAAGCGCCCGGCGACTTGCCGGGCGCTCTTCGTTGTGCCGATTGTAGTGGTCACGGGACATCTCGACAGGACGGTCGGGTTCCCTGGGGACCGTTCCCGACCGCACGCACTCACAGGAAGAAGGAAGCGGCCATCTTCGGGCACAGCCTCGCGCAGCGATACGCCGCGCTGCACCGGAACATCGCCACACGTGCTAGGGAGAGCAACTGCAGGAGGCACCCGCGTGAAGCAGTTCGATGACTCGCTTCGCCAGGAGAGCGAACATGACGGCAACGGCGAGATTCACGAGCGTTCCGAGAAGATAGCGCGACGGGTTCTCCCGGATCTTCTCCTTGCGAACGAACTCCTTGGCGGCGAAGATGATAGCGAGGGCGCCGAACTACCCGTGAAACACTAGCGCGAAGACGAGAACCGTCTCGCACAACCCGATCCAGAGACCGACAGACCGCCAGTCGAACGCAGGTCCCCGTCCACCACACTGCGCCGATGCGCGGGAACGGAATCCCCCAAGGGTCAGCTCCTGACGACGGGGCACCGCGAAAGCCTCCGGCCTCAGGCGAGGAATGCCCCATCCTATGAGCAGCGTAGCGACGACGAAGGACATCGCCGCGCAGGCGACGATGACACCACCATCAATGGTAATCCGTTGAGATTGCGACATCAGTGAGTTGCCCTTTATTCATCGCTGACAGCATCCTGCGGATCGTTGCCTCGCCGGCCAGTACGAGCTTGGCCCTACCCCGCTTTCCGGCGTCCGACACCGACTGAGGGTATTTCCCGAGCCTCTTGGCCACCAACTTCCCGGACATCCCTCGCCCGAGCGATGCGTAGACCCGACGCTGGTAGTCGGTCATCTCTTCGACGAGCGCGTTGCTCATTCCAGTCAGTGAGTTCAACGTGTCATCGAGCGCCCTGTCCTTGAGGAGCCACGAGCAGAAGCCCCTCTGCTTCTTGAGGCGCACCATCGCGTCATCGGTCTGCTTGAACACTGGACCGCCAACCTGGCGGATGTCATCGGAGGCGACACCGATCTTGCCCCGCACTGCCACGAATCGGATGGTTGCGTCCGGGTGAAGAGTATCGCGAACGGCCGCCACGACATCAAAGAGATGTGCCGCGCGGCGCAGGAGCGCGGCCACCTCATCGCCATAGCTGAGCGAGAGTCCGATCACGAGGTCACGCTTCATCTCATCGTTGAGGCGCGCCAGGGTCTTCTCAAGGCGGTTCATCGTGCGGCGAGCAAGGTCCGGAGGAGCGAGCTTCGTGGAACCCCGCACGTCGATCAGCAGAAGATAGTAGTCTCGCGTGACGTCCATGGCAGACAATGAAACCCGATGGATTCCCCTGGGAGTCAGTGGTCTTCTATTGATGGCCCTGTGCAACGTCCCCAACCTCTCAGAGCAGCGGAAGAGCGTCTCTCCACCCTGACACCGGGGCAGTCGCGAAGATGTGGAGGATCTCCGACGGCGCCGGCGACACCGATGCGTGACGTAGCGCGCAGTCTGTGTTATGCTCTTCGTGTCGCAGCTTCCCTCGCTGCGGCTCCTGCCCGGCGAGATTCGAGTCACAGGTCTTCCCACCAGGAGGTTTCTCTCATGCGGCGGCGCACTTCGTTCCGGTTCGTGGTCCTCTGCGCGGCGACCCTGTGCGCGCTGAGCCTGACGAGCGTCTCCCTGCAGGCATCCGACGTGCGCATCGAACCGCAGCAAGGCGACGCGGGCGTGTTGTCCGAGGTGCTCCAGGCGAGCGCGAGAACGCTCCCCGCGGCTCCCGTCGACCCCGAGCCGACCGCTGGAGGCACGCGCGAGGCGACCATCTACTGGCACCGGCACCTCGAGGACGCGATCTACACGTCGGTCGGCATCAGCGACGCCGCCCGGCTCGCCTTCGCCGGGACGTATCTCAACGCCCCCAGGCACACGGAGGCCGTTCCTCTCGAGGGCGACGGGACCCCGGACTGGATGTTCGGCGGGAACCGGTTCTTCGTCGACGCGTCGCGGAACGGCGACGTGCTGGCTGCGATCGATTTCTACGACGCGGACTCGACGGCAGTCATCAGCGAGTGGCGGCCTGGCTCATACGTCCCGCTCTGGTCGTACGAGGTGTACCCGTGCCAGTCACTCGTCTACGGAGGTTGGGCAAGCCGGAAGCCGATCCAGGTCTCCGACGACGGCTCGACCATCGCGGTCGCCCTGACCATGCGGATGCCCGGGGGCGCCATGGGCCGGCTGTACGCGTTCGACGCGGGGAGTCCGATCCCCGCCGTCGAGTACGACCTCCCGTCCGGCAGCATCACCGCGGTGGAGGTCACGGCGCACGGCGAGTACATCGCCATGGCCAGCTGGCCGACGGTCTACGTGTACGATCGCTTCGGACAGACGCTCCGTTGGAGCGGCCCGATCGGTGCGGGCAACGACGCGCTCGCGATCTCGGCGGACGGCAGGTACCTCGCCTGGGGATGGTCGACGTTCTACCTCAAGGAGTGGACCGGGTCGACCTACGGCCCCTTCTGGTCCACGAGCCAGGGCAGCGGTTACTACGTGGGACAGTGCGGGTTCTCTCCGGACGATGCTTCGCTCGCGATCGCGTGGGACAACGGGAACAACTTCCCGAACGAGGTGTGGGTCGAGCTCTACGACCTGCCGTCGCTCGACTTCGTATGGGAGTACGACTACGACTCCTCGACCCGCGGTGGCGCGCCCGCACCGGCGGGGTCCGGCGACGAACCGCAACAGCGCCAGCACGTCGACGTGACCACCCGCCTGCGCTTCGCGCCCGACAGCGAGCGCTTCGCGATCTCTTCGTGGGGTGGCGACTTCCCGGAGCTCCACGTGTTCGATCGCTCGGAGTCCCGCCCCGTGTTCACCCTCGACACGCCGGGCTCGATGTACGACGTCGGCATCGTCACGACGACGGGCGGCGACACCCAGGTCGTGACCTGCGGCAAGGGCGTGCACGCCGGCACCGGCGGCCGCGGGGGCGACCACTACTCGGTCGAGATCCCTGGAGAGCCGTCGGGCGTCGATGGCGTTCCCGAGACGCCGCTCCTGTTCGGGCTCACGCGGAGCTACCCCAACCCCTCCCGCCTCGAAACGACGATCTCCTACGCCCTCGAACGCTCAGTACCCGTGCGCCTGACCGTCCACGACGTGAGCGGCCGCATCGTGGCGACGCTCGTCGACGGACCCGCAATCGCGGGAGAGCACACGGCCGTGTGGGACGGACGTGACCGCTCGGGAGCCCGAGCGGCTTCAGGCGTGTACTTCGCCCGGCTGGAAGCGGGAGGCAGTACCAGCAGCGAGAGGATCGTGCTGATCAGGTAGCGGCGCGGCCGGAGGCGGTTGCGCGGGAGTCCGGGAGCACGGCCGACCGGCTAGACGATGTCGAAGTGCTCGAAGAACGCCCTGGCGCGCGGGTCAGCGAGGAGCGGCTCGAGGATCTGGTAGCCCAGGTGCGGGTAGCTGTTCCCTTCGAACACGGTGAAGCCGCGCTCCGTGATGAGAACGTCCCACCCGACGTACGGAACGTACGCCATCTCCCGACAGATCTCGACGAGCCGCGTCTTCACGAAACCCCAGTTCGGGATCGTGAGGCCGGTGGTCCTGACGCCCGTGTCGGGGTGATTGTCGAAGGGCTCCACGTCCCCGACCTGCCGGCCCACGTGGAGCTTCTCGAGAACGCCGGTCGCGACGTCGATCCGACAGAACACGCCCCCCAGTCCGGAGTTGTCCGCCGGCATCGATCGCGACGTGCCGAAGCGATGGACGGCGCACACGACGAACGGCTCGTGCTTCTCGTAATCCCACATCGTGATGATCCGGATCGAGTTCGCCGAATGCGGGAAGACTTTCCTCGCATACTCGTGCTGCTCGACGCGCTCGGCGATCGCGGCGTCTTCGAGGCCCGTGAGGAACGCGCTCACCTCTTCGTCGGAGCGCTCCTGGCCGCTCATGATGATCCGGTCGCCCTCGGCGCGGAGTTCGTTCACCCCGACGCCTCCCCCGCCGCTGTACGGTTTGACGATGAACCGACCGCCGGCGCGGCAGGCGGAGAGAACGTCCTCAGGGGTGTTCATGCGGTACCGACTTCCGATCTGATAGAGGCGGCCGTTGCGGATGAGGCAATAGTACTCGGGGACGTCGCAGCCGTAGCTCGCGAGAATCCTCGAGAACACGATCTTGTTGTTCAGGGCCGCGGCGAACCGGCCGTTGATGCGCGGTGTCCTTATGTAGCGAGCCCAGTCGGAGACGAAGAGGTGCTTGTTCTCGTCGTTGACGCGGTACCTGTCGACGGTCGCTGCGGCGTAGCCCCTGCGCCAGGCCCAGAGCCTCGTGCGAAGCGGGATGCGGTACACCGCGAAGCGCTCGTAGTCGAGCAGCCGGAGGAAGTTGCGGAAGTCCCTGCCCTTGGCGAGGATGCGGCTTGTCATGTCTCTGGCCATCGTCTCGTTCTCCGCGGATTGTGACTCGACCACCCGTTCCCTAGACGACCCCGTAGCGCTCGTAGAACGCCCGGACCCTCGGGTCGACCAGGAGAGGCTCGAAGATCTGGTAGCCCAACGCCGGGAAGCTGTTCCCCTCGAAGACGGCGAACCCGGTCGGCGTGATGACGACGTCCCACCCGATGTACGGGATGTACGCCATCTTCCGGCAGAGCTCCAGGATCCCGCTGGTCACGGTCTCCCAGTGTGGCAGCCGGACGCCGCAGATCCGCTCGTCGGTTGTCGGGGTGCCGCTCGACCCATCTCGGCTTTCCCATCAGGCGGCTCGTCAGAGCCGCGCCGAGCTCCCCGGTGGCGACGTCCACAGAGCAGAATAGTCCACCCTTGCTCGAGTTGTCGACGGGAATCGACATGTGCGTGCCGAATCGGTGCACGACCGACGCGATGAACGGCTCACGCTTCTCGTAGTCCCACATCGTGAGGACGCGCATCGAGTTCGCGGAGTGCGGGAAGATCTTCCGCGCGTACTCGTGCTGCTCCAGACGCTCGACGATGACGGCGTCCTCGAGCCCGTTGAGGAAGTCGATGACCACGTCGTCCGCGCAGCCCTGCTCGTTCATGACGATGCAGTCTCCTTCCGTCCGGAGGACGCTCACGCTCTCCCCGCCTCCGCCGCTGAGGGGCTTGA
>JALGVN010000165.1 GCA_025774645.1 bacterium | reverse complement strand
CGGCATCCTGGCGGAGCGGTCGGGCATCGACGTCAGGGGTAACGTCCTCACGACGACGCTCGGCGCCGGGAGCGACGCGGGCGTCGACGTCTCGAACGCCGACCTGACCGCGCAGGATCTCGTGAACGTAAGCGGGAACCTCCTCGACGGGTTCCCGACCGGCATCCGGATCGGGCGGTCCGGCCAGGGTCTCACGAACGTCGTGGTCGGGAGCAACACGCTGACCGGGAACACCGTGGGCATCGGGGTCGAGTCCTCGCCGTACGGCGTTGCCGCGAACTGGAACGGGATCTCGGGCAACACCGCGTACGGCGTGGAGAACTCGGACGCCGCCGGCGCGCTCGACGCGCGCTACAACTGGTGGGGCGACGCGGGAGGACCCGACACCACGAGGGTGGGGGACAAGGTCAGCGACCACGTCGACTACACACCGTGGATCGGGATGGCAGGGAGCGAGAACATCACCTGTACGCCCGACACATTGATCATGGGCAGCGGCGTTCCGACGGCGACCCTCACGGTCGGCTACGCGGGCGGCGCGGCCGGGTTCGTCTACGACTACACCGTCACGGTCTCATGGGGCGGACTCGTCATCGTGGCAGCCGTCGAGGACGTGACGGAGGGAGACCTCCTGGCCGATGTGGGTGCGACCTCGTTCGACGTCCAGTCGACGGGCGTCGACGAGCTGACGATCACCTGCTCGCTCCTGGGCGGAGAGCTCGGAGCGTCGGGGCCCGGGACGATGTTCGCCGTCGAGTTCGAGATGGTCGACACGGGCGACACGCCGATCGACGTCACGGTCGTGGAAGTGCGCGACAAGGACGGCGTGGTCCTGGGCGGCGCCTACGCCGAGGACGCGCACGCGATCATCGACCTGGTGCCGCCGAGCGTGACCCTGGTAGAGATCGAGAACCTCACGCTCCCGCACACCGACGATTTCGTGAAGGACGGCGACGCGCTCAAGCTCACGGCGGTAGTCACCGACGACCATCCGGCCTTCGGGATCGACAACATCGCGGCCGACCTCTCCGGTCTCGCGGGGGCCGGCAGCGACGCGACGCATCCCGACAGCTACGACGGGATCCTCGCCGTCTGGGACGCCGTCCTCGCGAGCGTGGCCTGCGATCCGGCAGACGGGCTGATCGTGGTTCCGGTCACTGCCTCCGACCTTGTGGGGAACGTGGCGAGCGAGGGGGACTCGATCACCGCGGACAACACGCTCCCGAGTGCGCCGACCTCGGTCGACGCCGCGCCGGGGCACGAGCGCTGCGACGTCTCGTGGGCGCACGGCACGGACGATTACTTCGCAGGCACCGTCCTGATGCGGACGGCGGACGTCGGCGAGTATCCGTTCTATCCGCTCTTCGTCACGGCGTGGCCCGCGATCGACGGCTTCTACCCACTCGACCACGCCGACGGGACGGCGGCCTACGACGGCAACGACACGTCTCTGGCCGATGCGCTCACGGAGCGGAACATCTACTTCTACCAGGCGTTCTCCTACGACCAAGCGAGGAACTACTCGGCGGTGTCGACCGGCGCGCGTGACGCGGCGACGAGCTACTGGCTCGGCGAGGAGGCGGGCGTGTTCGGAACGAGGGCCTACAACGGGCTCGTGAACGACGCCGACATGGACAAGCTCGGAGGAACCTATGGCGCAGGCATCATGGGGTATCCGTCGCCCTCCGGCAACAACGCGGAGTGCGACGTGGCGCCGACGGTCCTCCCGATGAACAACCCGCTCGGACTCCCGAAGCCCGACAGGGCGATCGCGTTCGACGACCTGATGATCTTCGGGATGAACTACCACTCAGTGAGCCCGAGAGTCATCCCGGCTCTGCCGGAGATCCCTGAGGGCGACCTCGGGCTGGCGCTCTCGGGGGACGGCACGCAGTCGGGCGAGCAGTTCGAGCTCGCGCTCAGGCTCGAGGGCAACACCGACGAGACGAAGGGAATGAGCGCCGTCGCGGCGTACGATCCCGCGCGGCTCGAGTTCGTGTCGGCGCGGCTCTCCGACGCGATGACGGTGGCCGTGACCGAGGTCTTCTTCTGGTACGGGTCCGACGCCGACTCGCTCCGGATCGACCTCGCCGCACTGGGCGGCGGAGTTACGATCGGAGGGTCTGGCGACGTGGCGATCCTCACGTTCGACGTTCTCACCGAGGGTGAGGTGGCGGTCGATCTCCGGTCGGCCATCCTGCGCGACGTCGAGAACCGCGACCTGGGTGTGGAGCTCGTGAGCTACGAGGGCGTCGTCGAGGACGCGGGACCGACGGCGTGCGCTCTCTTCCAGAACGCGCCGAATCCGTTCAACCCGATGACTACGATCGCCTTCCACGTGTCCGAACCCGCGCGTGTCTCGATCCGTGTCTACAATGCGGCGGGACGGGTCGTGACCACGCTCGTCGACGAGGAGATGACCCCCGGCCGGTACGAGGCAGTGTGGGACGGGAGGAACGCGCGAAGGGAGCAGGTGGCGGGCGGCGTGTACTTCTGCACGATGGACGCCGGAGGCTTCCACTCGCAGAAGAAGATGATCCTCCTGAAGTAGCGGGGGAGCGGCGCACGACACGCGTTGACGAAGCGACCTTGGACACCACACGAAGGAGGAACGAATGAGACCTGAGACCAGCACCGGAGGCGCGACGAGGTTCCCGCGCGGACGATGCCGCGCCCGCTGCCCCGCGGCGTGGCTCGCGATCGGACTCGTCGCGCTTCTGGCTTCGGGCGCGGGAGCGGTGCCCGACGTCTTCGTGCAGCCGGACGTCGTGTCGGCGGACCCGGAGGACGTGTTCGAACTGAGCGTGCGGATGCCCGCGACAGGCGACTCGATCGCGAGCTACCAGCTCTACCTCTCGTTCGACCCGGACGTGGTCGAGCTCACGGACGCGCAGGAAGGGACGCTCTACGTCTTCAGCGGGTACATGACGTGGCCGAGGTTCGAGGAGGTGAGTCCCGGGTTCTGGCACTTCTTCGACACCCTGATGGGCGTCGGGAGCTACATCGAGCCGCCGGGCGAGATCCTTCGACTGACCTTCCAGGCACTCGCGGACGGTGAGACCGAGACCTCAGCGGACACACTCCGCATGACCGACGTGCGGCGCGAGGCGTATCCGGTGGTGACCTTCGATCCGGCGACCATCACGGTTCCGGGGACAGGGATCGAGGAGGTCCAGAGTGCGCTCCTCCGTGTCGGCCCGGCAACGCCGAACCCGTTCTCGGTCGGGACGACCATCGCGTACGCCGTGCCGCTCGGAACGAGCGGCTGGCGCGCCGGCATCTACGACGTCTCCGGCCGGTCCGTGCGGACGCTCGCGATTCCGGCGGGAAGCACCGGCGGGGATTTCTTCTGGGACGGAAGATCCGACGCCGGCGAGGAGACCGCGGCGGGGGTGTACTTACTGAGGCTCACCGGCGCGGCGGGGGAGACGTCGACTAGGCTCGTGAAGCTGCGTTGACGCTGCGCTCAAGCTGCGTCCCCGTTACGTCTCTTGCACGACAGACGTACATGACGAAGGCCCGGGGCACTCGCCCCGGGCCTTCGCTGTCGAGGGAACGAACTGGTCGTGATCCTGCGTTTGTTCCCCGACTCAGGTTCCTTCAGCTCCGGGCCGCTGTTCGGAGAAGCGGCCCCAAGCCCTCTCTCAGGGGTTCTACTTCAGCAGCACCATCTTCTTCGTCTCGAGCCTGCCGTCGATCTCGAGCCTGTAGAAGTACACGCCCGAGCCGACGTCGACGCCGCGCTCGTCCTTCCCGTCCCAGACGACCTCGTGACGCTGCGGGCCCATGAACGCGTCCACGAGCCTTCGCACCGGGCGTCCCGCGGCGTCGTAGACCGCGAGCAGCACCTGACCGGGCTCCGTGACCGTGAACGCGATCCTGGTCGACGGGTTGAACGGGTTCGGGACGTTCTGCTCGAGCATGGAGACGACCGGCAGTTCCGGCTCGTCCACGCCGCTCACAGGTTCGCACGCGTGGCCGTAGTGCTCGCCGAAGATGGTGAAGTCCGCGAGGTCGACCAGCCCGCTGCAATCGAAGTCAGTCCTGCACGCGGTCGTGCCGAAGTCGGCCATGACGATGTTGTTGTCGGTGTCGTCGACGACGCAGTCACCGTTCAGGTCAGGTGAGATCCACACGCGAGTGTCGATCATGTTCATCTGACCGCACGTGACGACCGTCGTGAACGGACAGCACCCCGGGTCGAAGCTGCAGTCGATTCCGGCGTGGAGCTGGACGTAGAACTCGCCGAGGTAGTTCGTGATGACGGAGATCGGGTCGCAGACGCACACGTCGCAATCTCCGCCGAAGCTGACGGTGACCTGCGCCCCCGGAATCGGAGCACCGGTGTTGTCCTCGATGACCCCCTGGAACCAGCTCCCGTCGCCCTCTGGGCACACGAACGCCTTGCCGTCGCACCCCAGGTTGTTCCACACGAGCGTCGAGTAGGGCTCGTACGGCCGTTGGACGGTGAGCGTGACCTGCACCGTCACGAGCGGCTCGTCGGGGTCGTTCGACGTGATGAGGATGTCGCAGAGATACGTACCGGTCCCGAGCGCCGGGGCGTGGGCCGTCACGTTGATCGTCTGGCTACCGCCCGCGTAGACCCCGCCGCTGTCCGGCCCCGCGGAGAGCCACGCGCAGCCCTCAGCGAGCTCCCAGTTCAGGCCGAGCGCTCCCACGTTCCCGATCTCGAGTTCGGCCTGTTCCGTCTCAGTCCCGACAATGTGGAACGAAAGCGACGTCGGCGTGACGTCGATGTCGGGCGCGAGCGGGAGGACGGTCACGTAGACGGGCACCGTCACGTCCGGGTTGGTCGCGGCGTTGCTCGTGAAGAGGACCTCGCAGTAGTAGCCGCCCGGCGTGACCGTCTGCGCGTCGACGCAAATGCTGAACGTCTCGCCATTGCCCGCCGGCGTGAGCGAACTCTCCGGCTCAACGCTCATGAATCCGCAGTCCACCCCGGCCTCGGTGTATAGGTCCGCGTAGCCGGTGTTCGTGACGACGAGCGAGTCACACTCGATCGAGCCTTCAGTCACCTCGATCCAGAGGGTGTCCGGTTCGACACTTATCCCGGGGGCGGGGAGGATCGTCAGGTTGACCGGGACCTCGACGAGGGGATCGAGCGGGTCGTTCGACGCGATCTCGAGGTGGCACACGCGGTCGCCGGGCGGATAGACGGCGGAGACGCAGACCGTCACCGGCTGCCAGGCGTCCGGCGGGACGTTCCCGTTGGTCGGGTTCATGCCGACCCAACCGCACGAGTCGGTCCCCGTCCACGCGAGGTCGATCGTGCCGCTGTTGTTGATCCAGAGCGTGTCGCATGCGTCCGCCATCCACGGGACCTCGTAGAAGAGCGCCGGCGGCGTGACGTGGATGGACGGCACCGGGACGACGGTTAGCGTGACCTGAACGTGGGGGTGTCTGTCTTCTTCCTCGTGCGGGTCGTTGCTCAGGACCGTAACGTCGCAGACGTAGGTCCCACTGTCCCCGAGCGCGTCGACGAAGACGTTGACCGCATCGGAGCCGCCGACTCCCGTCGATCCCGACTCGGGGCCGGTCGAGAGCCAGTCGCACGCCTCGATGATCTCCCAGACGAGCATGGCCGTGCCGACGTTGTCGATGAAGAACTCGGAGCTGTCCGACTGGCCCGGGTAGAGCTCGAACTCGAGCGTCACGGGGTGCACGTCGATGCGCGGCGTTGGGAGAACGTCCAACTCGACGTCGATCGTGATCGGCGACTCGTCCGGATCGTTGCTCGTGAGGGTGATGGCGCAGGTGTGGTTGCCCGGTGGCAGTCCCGTAGAGTCGACGCAGATGTCGATACTGTCGAGACCCGCGGGCGACACGCTGCCCGCCGTCGGATCGACCGAGACCCACGGGCATCCCTCGTCGAGATCGTACGTCAGGTTGCCGGTCCCGACGTTCCCGATCGTGAGAACCTGGCACTCCTGGAAGTCCTGGTAGAGCTCGAAGTAGAAGTAGGTCGAGCTGACCGTGATGTCGGGTAGCGGCAGCACCTCGAGAAAGACCGGGACGACGACGAACGGCTCGTCGGGGTCGTTGCTCTCGATAATGATGTCGCAGTCGTAGCTTCCCCAGGGGAGGGCAGTGGCGTCGGCACAGACCTCGACGGGCTGCCCGCCGCCAGCCGGGATACTTCCGCTGACCGGGCTCTCCGTGAGCCAGTCGCAGATGTCTCCGAGCGACCAGTCGAGCGTCGCGTCGCCCACGTTGCTGATGATCAGCGTGTCACAGTCGGACTCGCCCTCGTAGACCTCGAACTCGAGAGTGGGCGGGAATACGACGATGTCAGGCTCCTCCTGGCTGCTGGGCTCGCACACGTGCTGGAAGTGCGCCGTGAACATCGCCAGGTCAAAGGCGTTGATCACTCCGTCACCGCTGAAGTCCGACCGGCAAGCGAACGGCCCCATGAAGTCGGCCTGCAGGATGACCAGATCAGCCGGACCGACCAGGCAGTCTGCGTCGTAGTCGAACGAGCGCCAGGGTCTCTCGTCGGTGTCACCTCCACCAGTCCACGGGATGGTCACGCCGAGGCACGTGACGGTCGTGACCACGTCACAGCAGTCCGGAACGACGTCGGTTCCGAGCCCGCCCGATGGCGTGAGCGTGACAACTCCGCCTGCGTCGGTCGTCAGGGAGAGGGGGGGGCAGAAGCACGCTTCACAGTCGGGGTCGAAGTCGAAGTAGACCGACTCGCCGACCACGGGCATCCCGGATGAGTCCAGGAGCGTGACGGTGATCCACGACGGGCCGTCGCCACCGGGGCAGATGAGGACGTTGGGGGTGGACGGGACGAGCCCCGACCACTGACAGGAGGACATGCTGGGGTCTGGGATCGGCCGCCCATCCTGTGCGTGGGCCGGCTCGCATCCGGCGAACGTGACGGCGGCGAGGGCGATCGCGATGGCGAGAACCACAATGATGCTCCGTCTCATGGCTCCACTGCTCCTTTCGGCCTCGTGCCTAAGCGGGACACGAGAAAGAGGGCCCTCCGCCTCGCGGCGGGGCCCCCGGTCCAGAACGTCCTACCTCTTGATTCGTCAAGAGCTCCCAATGCGTCCACCCTCACGCCGCGGGCGCGGCGCACAACGAGGTGTGGGGAGCCTGGCTTCCCCGGCTGCGATGAGCCATTGTACACCACCATACACCCTTGAGTCAACCGAATACCGTTCAGGAAGGTGAGAGCGCGCTCAGTGCGGGCCGGAGCTGGCCTGTACCGCAACGAGAACGCCCGGGACGGATCGTCCCGGGCTCTCTCGCGGTCGGGGGCAGTGGTCGTGATCCTGCTCTCGTTCCTGCTTCCCGACTCAGGCTTCCTCTTGGTGGAGGCTATTTCAGAAGCACCATCTTCTTCGTCTCGAGTTTTCCGTCGATCTTGAGCCGGTAGAAGTAGACGGCGGATCCCACCTCATTCCCGTGTTCGTCCCTCCCGTCCCAGACGACCTCGTGGCGCTGTGGAGCCATCCATGCGTCCGCGAGCTTCCGGACCGGGCGGCCCGATGCGTCGTAGATCTCGAGGAGAACGTGCCCTGCCTCCGCGACCGTGAACGCGATCCTCGTCGTGGGATTGAACGGGTTCGGGGAGTTCTGTTCGAGCGAGGCAAGCTTCGGTCCGCCCCCGTCGCCTTCCTCGACGCCGGCCACAGACTCGCACTCGTGCCCGAAGTGGATGGAGTAGGTCATGAGGTCGTCGAGCTCGACGAGGCCGTCGCAGTCGAAGTCGCTCCTGCACGCGGACGTGCCGAAGTCGCTGTTTAGGATGGCTTCATCGAGCTCGTCCACGACGCAGTCGCCGTTCAGATCGGGGGAGATGAACTCGCGGGTGTCGCTCGGGAGCTCCGTCCCAAGCCACGGGATCTCCTGACCGCCGACGGTCATGGCCGTCGTGATCGCGCAGCAGTCGGGAGCGGGCGAAGCGTTCAGCCCTCCGTAGATCGACATCGTGACGGTCCCGTCGGGTCCTGTGAAGACCGAGATCGGGTCGCACATGCAGCCCTCGCAGGTGCCGCCGAAGAACGGTACGACCTGAGCACCTTCGATCGGGTCGTCGTTCGCGTCGCGGACGCTGATGGAGATCCCCGTTCCGTCACCCGCCGGGCACACGAACACCTTGCCGTCGCACCCGAGATTGACCCAGTCGACGCGCGAGTAGTCCATGTCGGGATCCGGGATTCCCGGAGGCCGCCCCTGCGCGGAGGCAGCGGTCGTCAACGTCGCAAGGTAGAGAAGCGTGAGTCCGAACGCGAGCAGTGCGGTCACCTTCGTCTTCATGGCTGCATCGTTCCTTTCCGCTCCGCGCCCCGTGGAGCAGGGAGAACAGGGGGCTTCCGTGCAGAAGCGTGAGTCCTGAGACCAGGCTCGGAATCCTGGCGCCCGGACTCGGCAACGTCTCAAGCGTGCATACCGCACAAAGACTGACGTGAATCGCATCAGTTGACTGTCGTGTGCTATTGTAGTGGATACCTGACTCAAAGTCAACGACGGACTGGAGGAGTCGGCTGAGTCTGTTCGGTGTTCGGGGACCGACGTCAGGGCCTCTGACGCCGAGGGGCCGGATGTCCGCTCCGGTCCGTGACCGGTCGACGAGCTGTGGTCGTGGACCCGGCTGCGGCATCTTCCCCCTCACGCTGCCCGGCCAATTCAGACCTCCTCAGGACACTCTCACCGCACGGCGCCGCGTGAGCCGGGCTCTGCCGCTTGCGCGTCTTTCCGCAAACCTCCGCCCCCTGACCGGAGTCCTACCTGTTGCGCGGGGCGAACGCCCGGCTGCCTGGCCGAAGGCGCCGCGCCGCCACCGAAGCGCCACCATCACACGGAGGAACCATGGAACTCGTCATCGAGAACGTCTCGAAGACCTACGCGAACGGTGTCCGGGCCCTGGACGGCGTCTCGCTCACGATCAGGACCGGGATGTTCGGTCTCGTGGGGCCAAACGGGTCGGGGAAGACGACCCTGATGCGCACGATCGCGACCCTCCAGGATCCCGACGAGGGCTCGATCCGGCTGGGACCGACCGACGTCCTCCAGGACAAGGAGGCGGTGCGGCGCGTGCTCGGCTACCTGCCGCAGGAGGTCGGGGTCTACCCGAACATCAACGCGGTGACGCTTCTCTCACACCTCGCGACCCTGAAGGGGATCACGAACAGAACGGAGCGCGAGCACGCGGTCGAGAACCTCCTCAAGCGGGTGGGCCTCTGGGACGACCGCAAGAAGAAGCTGGGCACGTTCTCGGGCGGGATGAAGCAGCGGTTCGGGATCGCTCAAGCGCTCCTCGGGAACCCCGAGCTCATCATCGTCGACGAGCCGACCGCGGGACTCGACCCGGAGGAGCGGAACAAGTTCCTGAACCATCTCTCGGAGATCGGCGAGAGCGTGATCGTCATCCTCTCGACACACATCGTCGACGACGTCGCGCAGGTCTGCAACGACATGGCCATCATCCGGGAGGGGTTCGTGCTGCACAAGGGTGAGCCCCAGGCGGCCCTCGACGAGATTCGCGGGAACGCGAAGCCGGAGCTCGACGAGTTCTTCGAGAACCACAGAGTGCTCACCACAAGGCTCCGCGCCGGGAAGACGATCGCTCACGTGCTCGCGGACGAGCGTCCCGGCGAGGGGTTCGACGGCGCCGACCCCGACCTGCAAGACTTCTACTTCATGAAACTCCGGCGGGTGAACGGCAACGGGAACGGCGGCCGCGCGCGCGGAGGAGGGAACGGGAGAGACCGGTCGATGCTCGAGCGGGACGGGCACGTGACCGCGGTCGATTCCGGGAAGGGGAGGTAGGACGATGTTCGCAGACGTCATCAAGTTCGAACTCCTCTACCGCTTCCGGAAACCGGCCGTCTACATCTTCGCGGCGTTCTTCATGCTGATGACCTTCTCCGCGATCGCGACCGACACCGTCCAGATGGGCGGCGCGATCGGGAACGCGGCGCGGAACTCCCCGTACGAGATCGTGAGACTCCTCGGCATGATGAGCGTCATGGGGCTTCTCGCGCTCACGGGGTTCGTCGCGACGGCCGTGAACCGCGACTACGAGTACCGCACGAGCGAGTTCTTCTTCGCGACGCCCGTCAGGAAGTCGTCCTATCTCCTCGGACGGTTCGCGGGTTCCCTCCTCACCGCGATTGCCGCGGTCTCCGTGGCCGCGCTCGGCATCGTGCTCGCGAGCCTGATGCCCTGGCAGGACCCGGAGCGCGTCCAGGCGTTCAACATCGTGCCGTACGTCTACTCCCTCGGGGTCTTCGTGCTCCCGAACCTCTTCCTCACCGGGGCGATCCTCTTCGCCTTCGCCGCGCTCACGAGGAAGGTCCTCTACACGTACGTGTCGATGATGGGGTTCGTGACATTCTGGGCGATCTCGAGGACACTCACGCGCGACCTCGAGAGCACGCTCATCGGGTCGCTTCTCGACCCGTTCGGCGTGAGCGCGTTCAGCCTCTCGACGCGGTACTGGACGGTCGTCGAGCGGAACACGATGCTGCCGCCGATCATGGGTCCGATGCTCCTGAACCGCCTGATATGGATCGGTGTGGGCTGCGGGGTGCTCGCGTTCGCCGTCTGGCGCTTCCGGCTCTCGGTTGCCGAGAAGAAGGGCGGGAGGAAGGTAGCCGCCGCGGTGGCCGCTCCGGAGTCGTCCGCGCCACGGATGCCCCCCGCACGGGCGTTGCCCGCGGCGACCATTGCGCCGCCGACCCTCTCGTTCACGCCGCGCGCGCGGCTCATCCAGCTCTGGCATCAGACGCGCACCGAGTCGCTCGGGATCGTGAGGAGCGTTCCGTTCCTCGTGATACTCGTGTTCGGCGTCTTCAATCTGGTCGGGGGGCTCTTCGCGGACTTCGATCAGCTCGAGAGCTATCCCCTGACGCGCATCATGGTCGACATGATCGAGGGGACCTTCGCGATCTTCCTCTTCATCTTCATGCTGGTCTACGCGGGCATGCTCGTGTGGCGGGAGAGGGCCGCGGGCCAGCACGAGATCCAATCGGCGCTGCCGGTCCCGGACTGGTTGCCCCTGGCATCGAAGCTCTCTGCGCTCCTGGTCGTGAACTTCATCGCGCTCGTCCTCGCGATGGTGGTGACGATCATCTTCCAGATGTCGAAGGGTTACTTCGACTTCGAGATGGGCATCTACTTCCGAGCGCTCTTCCTGATCCAGCTCCCGGGGTGGTTCGCCGTCGCCGTGCACGCGATCGCGTGCCAGGTGTTCACGAACAAAAAGATCGCCGGGTTCTCGGTAATGATCGTCTACTTCGTCCTCCACGAGGTCGTGGACTCCATGTCGATCGAGCACAACCTCTACCTCTTCGGGGAG
>JALGVN010000164.1 GCA_025774645.1 bacterium | reverse complement strand
GGTCCGGTTCTGGGTCCCGATGACCTCGCCGCCTCTTACCGGCGCGGACCCTGAGACGCTGGTTCAGTACTACATGGAGGCGGTCGACGCGGCGGGCAACGTCTCGTCAGAGGGTTTCAAGGTCCACTGGATCGCTGAGGGCCGGGACACGGTTCTCGCCTGGGACGACGGCAACTACGGTTCGATCGGGAACCAGACCACCGGGCAGGCGGGCATGCAGCTCGCGGTCCTGTTCCAGGCGCCGACCTGGGCGAACTACGTGACCGAGATCCACTACTACGTCATGAACGACAACCAGGACAACCCGAACGACCCGCAGGCTCCCACGACGCAGCCGTTCATCGCCTACGTCTGGCGGCCGAATCAGGACATGAGACCGGGCATTCCGGGGAACGACGGGCTGAACTCGGGTGAACTCTATCCCGAGGACGAGTGGCTCTACCTGGTCCTCCCGAACTCCGTCAACATCACGAACAACGCGTGGTACCCGGACAAGCAGTTCTTCGTCGGGATGGAGTGGCTGCACCGCAGCAATCCCATCTTCGGTCTCGACGACGACCTGCCCATCGACTTCATGAGCTACCGGTACAACTGGACGGAGTGGGAGCAGTTCACCGCCCACGACGCGATGGTCCGCGCCAAGGTCTCGGACATCCCGAGCGGCAACGCGGCGAGGACAGCGATCATCGGTCCGGGCGGCATCATCTACGACGAGTAGCACCGGAGCGAGGCGCGGAGCGACAGCCGCGTCTGAGTGAACGCAGAGCAGTACAAGAGAAGGCCCCGGGAGCGCCCGGGGCCTTCTTCTGTTCTTCGGCTGTCTTCGTGTCACGGGGATCTTCGCGCCATGAGAAACTGCGCTACATCGGGATCTTGATCGCGTCGCCGGGGTAGATCCGAGAGTGCCATCCGAGGCCGTTCGCGCGAAGGACGTCCTTCGTCCGCTTCCCGTGGCGCCGCGCGATCGACGAGACCGTGTCCCCGCGACGGACCGTGTACGTGCTGCTGCCGCCGTCGAGCCCAGCGTACAGCTCGCCGGAATACGAGCCGTCGGGACCGATGGGGATCACCACGTACGAACCGGCGCGGATCCTGTTCGGGTTGCTGATGTCGTTGAACGACGAGATGGCTTTCACGCTCGTCCCGTACGCGCTCGCGATCTCCGAGAGGGTCTCGCCTCGGCCGACCTTGTGCCGGCGGTAGGTCATGCGATCTTCCTTCGGAATTCGCGCGAGTGACGCGAGACATCGCTGTCCTGTTCCCACGGGCACGTAGACCGTCGATGCTCCCTCCGTCGGAGGGGTGCACCAACGTCTCAGCGCGGGGTTCATCTTCTTGATCTGGTCATAGCTCGTGCCCGCCGCGCTCGCGATGAGCTCGAGATCGAACGCGTCCTCAATCTCGATCGCGTCGTACTCCAGCGGATCGAGCGGCTCGCAGCTGTCGAAGCCGTAGGCCTCCGGGTCGGAACCGATCAGTGCCGCCGCCATGAACTTCGGCACGAAGTTCTCCGTCTCCCTCGGAAGGTCGAGACACCAGTAGTCGGGGCAGTTCGGCGTCTTCTTGCGGGCGCGCTTGACGCGTCCCTCGCCGGAGTTGTAGCCGGCGAGCGCCAGCTCCCAGCAGCCGAACATCTCGTAGAGATCCGAAAGATAGGCGCATGCGGCCCGCGTCGCCTTCTCGGGATCGCGCCGCTCGTCGACCCACCAGTCGACGCGCAGGTCGTACATGCGGGCGCGGCTCGAGATGAACTGCCACATTCCCGCGGCGTGCGCCCTCGAGTAGGCGTTCGGATTGAGACCGCTCTCGATCACGGCGAGGTAGAACAGCTCGCTCGGGAGCCCTCGCTCCTCGAGCGCCCGGTCGATCATGGGACGATACCGGGAGCTCCGCGAGAGCCACCGGCACATGTCCTTGCGGCCCTTCGTCTGGAAGTAGGCGAGCCACTTCTCGACGCGCTCGTTGACGACGATCGTCACCGGACAGGCCCGCGACCCGCTGGGGGGAGGCGGCGAGCTGATGGATGACGAGAGCGTGTCGACTCTCACGGTCTCCAGGGAGGCGTGCGGGTCGTGGCCGGCGTCCTCTGACACGACGTCCAGGAAGTAGCTGACGCGAGCGGTCAGCGACTCCCTCACGGACTCGCCATCGCGCGTGACCGGGGCTGTCGCGTTCAGGATGTCGTGGGCTTCCTGAAGGAGAGGGCGCGCCTCGTCCCAGGCGTCTGTCACGTAGTGGGCGAGGGCCTCACGGTAGAGCTCGTCCGCCCTCGCAAGCGATTCGGAGACGCCGGGATCCTCGGCCGCGGATACAACGTCCTCACGGCCGCCCGAGGACGTGGTCGTCCCGGTCCCGGAGCATCCGGCAAGGCTCAGAAGGGCGACGAGCGCCAAGAGGCCGATGAGTCTCAGTGCGTGTCTCACGGTCGGAGAGGGTATCCTTACGGGGCCCGGTGGCGCAAGAGAAAAGGCGCCTCCCGAACCCGGCCAGCCCGAGGGCTTTGACTGTTCCTTGACGATGTTCTATCATTGGTGTTGAAAGAAGCGTGCCCACCTGAGCTGTGGAGTGCAAGCTGCCCGCTGGGACGTACGAAATGAGAAAAGCACGGCTTTCGCCCTTTCAGATGCTCGATCGGCTGATCCCGGTAGAATCGCTCGATTCCGAGGGGCTCCTGATCTACCGGAACCTCTCGGTGGCGGACGACGAGAACGCCGTTCGGGAGGGCATCGTGCATCTCCTGGACCGTCTGTGCATCCTCGGCAGGGTGCAGAGGCTCTCCAGGGTCGACGGTGACGGGGTCACGCGCCTCAAGTACAGAGACCTCGTGACCCTCGACACGATCGGGATCGCGCTCCCGCGTGTCGAAGAGCGAACGTCGGCTCCCAAGGGCCCCGCTCCGGCGACCGCCCTGCCCACCCCCGACCCCGGGATCGAGCCCGCGGAAGCCGCGCAGGTGATGCCCGAGGCCCCCGCGGAACGTTCCGTCAGACTGAACGATGCGGTCCTCGAAGCGATCGCCGCGTCGAGCCGGCGCATCGACCTCGCCGGGGCGCTCGATCACCTGTACGATCTCCTGCGGGAGAGCGTCGACTTCGACCGCATCGCCGTCTTCAAGTCCCGGGGGCTTTCGAACTCCCAGGCGGGCACGCTCTCCGAGCTCGACGAGGTCTACCGCTGGCCGGACGAGGAGCGTCTCTCACCGAACCACCTCAAGACACTCGTCGAGGCAGAGGGCCGCATGGTCCACATCCCGGACATAACCTCGGACGAGCGATTCGGAAGACACTTCGCGAAGAACCTCGGCGGCTCTCTCCTCGTCGCCCCGCTCAAGGCCGAAGCCTACGTCTACGGGGTGCTCGAGATCTGGAGCGAGCGCTCCGGCTCGTTCGACGAGGCGGACCTGGGAATCGTGGAGTTCGTCGGCGAGTTCGCAGGCGGGCTGATCAAGCGCCGCCTCGAGGTCGAGGAGCTCATATTCATCGACCACACGAGCCAGATCCACAATCGCCGATACTTCGAGGAGCAGCTCACCCGGGAGATCGAACGCTGCAAGCGAACGGGCAACTCCCTGGCGCTGCTCGTCGCGGACCTGGACGACTTCAAACAGGTGAACGACACGCTCGGTCACGCCGCGGGCGACAGCGTCCTGCGGCAGGTGGCGCAAATCCTCTCCGACAACGCGCGGCAGGTCGACATCGTGGCGAGGTACGGAGGCGAGGAGTTCGTGGTTATTCTGCCCGACATCACCGGCGAGAGCGCGGTTGCCGTCGCCGAGCGGATCAGGAGCGCCGTCGAGAGCCACCGGTTCATCACAGGCATGCCGGACGACCCCACTCGCGGACTCACCATCAGCATAGGCTGCGCCCTCTACCCGCTCGACGCGAAGTCGCGGGCCGACCTCATCGACAAGGCGGACCGCGTGGCGCTCTATGAAGCGAAGCGCGCCGGAAAGAACAGGATCGTCTTCTGGAAAGACACCCAGTCTCGGTAACACCGATCACGGGTCTCGCCCACGCGCTCGGCGCCGGCCGGGGGCGAATCCTCGCGCTCGTCGGCGGGGGAGGAAAGACGACCGCCCTCCTCGCGCTGGCCGCCGAGCTCACTCAGGCGGGGCTCCGCGTCCTCGCGACGACCACGACGCGGGTCGGAGGGCGCGTGTCCCGCGCGATGCCCACGGTCCTCGTCCCCTCACTCGATGAGCGCGCGCTCGTGGCGGCCGAGCTCGAGCGGAACGGTGTCGTCTTCGCGGCGCGCGGGATTGGTGCCGACGGCAAGTACCTCGGGGTCGATCCGGAGCTCCCGCTCATGCTCGTGCGTGACGGTGCCGCGGACGTGGCCATCGTCGAGGCGGACGGAGCGAGACAGAGGCCTCTCAAGGCCCCGGCCGGACACGAGCCCGTCATGCCGTCGGGCGTGAGCGTTGTCTGCCCGATGGCCGGCCTCGACGCGCTCGGCGGGCAGATCGACGAACACACGGTACACCGCGCGGAACTCCTGGCCGCGCTGCTTCCGACGCTTCCCGGAAGGGGTGGCCGCGAGTCGACGCCGCGAATCGTCACGCCGGAGGTCGTCGCGGCGGCGCTGACCTCACCAGACGGCGGCTTCAAGGGAATCCCGGACGAAGCGTCAGTGTGTCCGATCCTGAACAAGGCCTCGTGGACCGGAGACGAGATCGACGATCCTGCCCTGCGGACTGCCGAGCTCATTCTGGCGGCTCGACCTGGCCGCATCGACCGCGTGCTGGTCACCGACATCCGGACGCGTCGTCTGGTCCGTGTCGAACTCGAGGTCGAGCTCCCGCCCGGAGCCGCAGTTGACACGGAGCCCGTTTTGAGGGATGCTGAGTGACCGTCGGAACACCGAAGCTGCGGAGAGAACGTCGTCCTGCGTCCGTGCAACCGGTCGCGGCTTCGCCCGAACCCCCCATCGACTCAACCAAGGAGGGGAATGTGGCAAGAGCTTACGTGAAGATCAACGTTACCGCCGGCAAGGAGCGCGAGGTGAGGGACGCGCTGCGCGAGCGCGACGAAGTGACGACTGCCGATCTCACGAGCGGGGATCAGGACATCATCGCCCTGGTGGAGGCGGAGAGCTTCGACGAGCTCCTCGACCTGACGCTCAACCAGCTCCGCACAATCGAAGGTGTGACTGGGACCGTGACGAACCTCGTCGTCGACAAGGAAGAGGACCACTGATGTTCTCGTGTCGACGGGAACACACGAAGTCTCCGCGGCACGCCGTTGGTGGCACCGGGAGGAGGTGGTGGTCATGGCGATAGCACAGGTGACCGTGGTCCCGGTCGGGACGTCGAAGGCCAGCATCAGCGAGCACGTGGCGCACTGCCTGGACGTTCTGGAGTCGACGGGCCTCAGGTACGAACTCAACCCGATGAGCACGGTGATCGAGGGTGACCTGCGAGAGGTGATGGAGGCGATCGCGAAGATGCACGAGTCGACCTTCGGCGAGGGCATCGACCGCGTGATCACGGCCATCGCGATCGACGACAGGCGGGACAAGGAACTCACGATGGCGGGGAAGCTCGCCGCCGTGAGGGAACGCCGCGGGAAGTGACACGCTGCCCGGCCGGCCGCGCAGGCGCGCGGCTCCCGGGTCCGAGACATGCGAAAGCCGCCGGCCCTTCGAGCAGGTGACCGGCGGCTGTCTGTTGTGGCCGTGCGTCTACCTCGATGACCCGAACCCGAGGCTCATCTAGGAAGCGACCGAGTCGGAGACACCGCCCTCATCGCGCCGGGACTCCTCAACCTTCGTCGACGCGTAGATATAGATGGCCGCCCCGAGAACGGCGGTGTCCGCAATCAGGATAATGAACGGTATCGTGAGACAG
>JALGVN010000363.1 GCA_025774645.1 bacterium | reverse complement strand
TGCCGAAGGTCCCGCCGCCGGAGAGCGCCTGCCCTGCGAGGACGCCCGTGATGTCACCGGTCCCACTTCCGCCCCCACCCTCCTGCCAGGACGTGTTGCCCTCCCCGTCGGTCGTCAGCACGTGGCCGTCGACCGCTCCCGCCGGCAGCTGGAACGCTCCGCCGACGTACAGATCGTTCGGCGTGTAGACGCCCCAGTCGCTCTGGAACTCGTCCTCGTAGCCGAGCGCCGCCCACACTCCTCCGTCGTAGCGCGCGCCGAGCACGCCTCCCGTCCGGGACTCGTCGTACCAGGTGTAGCCGGCGACCCCGAACGTGTACTCGTCGCCATAGGCGTTGTAGCCGATGATGGCGTTGTTGGTCGCCCAGTGCGCGTAGCCGATGCCGGGGCTCGGCACGCTGCGCGATCGGTATGCGTAGATGGCGGAGCGGCCGTTCCCGTCGTCGTTGGTGTCCCAGAGCGACGAGTAGAGGACCTTCTGGTTCGCGCCGGTCACGTAGAGCTTGTTCTCCCCGCGATCGCGCGCGGCTTCGGGCTCGCCCTCGCGACCGCCCTCGTCCCCTCTCGCGAGGGGCGCCGCACCGATCCCGACCGATCCGACGTCGTGGTAGATGTCGTCACCGTCGATCGTCCAGTCGTCATCCTCCGCACCGCCCAGGACCTCCATCGCAGTGTACGCGTACGGAACCGACGCGAACGCCACGCGAGGCGTCAACTCGGGATCTCCACTCACGGCCACACCCAGGTAGTACGGGACGTCGAAGGGGAGGTCGATGGGATCGATCTTCCCAAGCGTGGTGCTGAAGACACCGTCCTCGACCGTCAGCTCCTGCTCCTCCGTCCAGAGCGCCGTTCCGCCCGCAGGGGTGTCGTAGATCGAGAAGACGAAGACATAGTCGCGGTTCGGAACCGCGATGCCTTCCGCATCTCTCAACACGCCCTGGTAGCTGATCGTCTGCGGCAGCTGGGCCGGCGCAAGACTGCTCACCGCCACGAGCGCGCAGGTCGCGTAGAGCGCGAGCATCCGTCTCATGTCTCAATGCCTCCTGTAGTCGACTCGCTGCGTACACGTCCCTCGACGCCCGCCGGTCTCGACGGGCCGCCAGAGAATAGAGTTCGGTAGCATCGATCCTTCCTGTTTTCGCGTCCGCCACAATATGCGGGCGCAGACACGCGTTCCGCCCGCCCCACAGAGGGCGCGCGGCGCGCGGGACGGCCCCGACCGCCGCACGATCCGGCGGCCCCAGGGGCCGACTAATCAATTATAGCACAAGATGCCCAACTTGGCAATGGAGTAGGGGGACCCGGGAGCCGTCACGCCCTCCCGGCCGCCTCCTTGAGCGCCTGGAGGAGTCGCCTGGAGGAGTCGGTAGGGTACTTCGACCTCCCCCAACTCGATCTGGGGCTTGCTCGCTCCGTGGAAGTCTGTCCCGCCAGTCGCGAGGAGTCCGTGGTCGTCCGCAAGTGTCTCGTAGTGACCGACGAGGCTGTCGAGCTCGGCCGCGTCGATCAGAGGCACGCCGTCGTGATACGGCCTGCCTTTGTTGTACGGGTAGAAGACCTCGAGGCCGCGGACGCCGGCCCCCGCGCAGACCGCGATCGTCGAGTCGACGCCGCGGTCGATGAGCGGTCCGTCCTTCGCGAATGTCGTGTTGTACGCCCCGGGATGCGCCAGCACCGGCACCCCTCCCACCCGCTCGATCAGCGCGACGCAGTCCTCGAGGGAGAGGCTGAACGTCTTCGGGACGTGCCAGTCGCCGCCGAACGAGGTGCGGTTGAAGAACTCCTCGGGGGGGAAGTCCGGATGGTGGCGGTGCAGGATCTTCCAGATGTGCGGCCGGCGGACGGTGTCGCCCGCCGCCTCCTCGAGCACCTCCTCGATCCGGATCGGAAGGCCGTTCGCCGCGAGCACCTCGATCTGACTCCTGAGCTTCCCGTTCTTCGCGCCCTGGAGATCCCGCGTGACCCCCGCGAACTCCTCGTCTCCGGGATCGATGTAGTAGCCGAGAACGTCCACCTCGATGAGGTTCCTCGCGGGGTCGTGCGCGATGCCGATCTCGATACCCGGCACGACCTCCACCCCGAGGCGCTCGCCGGCGGCGCGCCCTTCAGCGACGCCCGCCATGGAGTCGTGATCGGTGATGGCGATGGCAGCCACACCGAGCGACGCCGCGCGCTCCACCAGCTCGGTCGGCGTGAGCGTTCCGTCGGACGCGGTCGTGTGCAGATGGAGATCGACTCGGGCGTCGCCCCGCGGGTCGGGCACGTTCACCTCCGGCGCTAGACCTCGATGCCGAAGACACCCTTCAGGGCGAAACCTGCGGCGACCGAGACGATGAAGAAGACGAGCAGCCAGTGAAGCCCGACGCCGAAGAGGCTCAGCTCGGCGGGCTCGTAGTGGACTTCGATGGACTTCACGACGGAGCCCCTCGGGATCGGTGGCTCCGACGGGTACAGGAACGCGGCCCAGGTCATCGCCCTCGCACGGACGGCTCCGACATTCCGGACCCCGGGCTCCCCGGCGACGACGAACGTCTTCGTGACCGGACCGCCGGGCGTGTTGAGCACGAGCTCGTGTGTCCCCGGCGAGATTCCCTGGACCTTCCAGTCGATCTCGCGCGAC
>JALGVN010000163.1 GCA_025774645.1 bacterium | reverse complement strand
CGGTAGGCCCACATCACCGGCTCGGTCCGCGACTCCACGTGGAGGTACGTGAGATCGCGTTTGAGGTCCGTGATGATGCAGTGAACAGGCTGTCCCTCGAACCTGCCAGGGAAGACCGGCTCCGGGAACCCGCCGTCCAGGGGCACGAACGCGGGCTGGTAGATCTCGTTGCCGTCGCTGTCGACCATGACCAGGATCTTCCCGAGGCGCGGGAAGACCACGAACGACTCGCCCTCCATCAGATGAGGGTTCTGGAGCGCGATGTGCGGAGGCAGCAGCGGCTCCGGAACGCTCCCGCCCTCGTCCATGGCGTAGAGCGAGATGCGGCCCGAGAGGTTGCTCATGAAGTAGATCCTCTCCCCGACGACCTGCGGGACGAGGAAGAGACGTGCGGAGAGAAGCGATTCGATTCTTGCCATTCGTGTTCCCCTTCGCGTCGTGGCCGATGCGCTCACGCCGGGCACTTCGCCGTCAGCCTGAGGTGTGGAACTCCTTCAGGTACCCTCCCGACCACCTGAACCGGCGCTCGCGGGAGCGTCGGCGCCCGGCTCCCGCCGCACGACCGTGACGGTGATGTCGTCGACCTGTTCCGCGCCGCCGATGAAATCGCGTATGACCTCGGAGACCCCGTCCCGCAGCTCAACGGCCGGCACCCCCAGCCTCTCCCTCACGGTCGCGATCACCCGCTTCTCGCCGAACGGTTCGCCCTTCTCGTTCTCGGCGTCAGGCAGCCCGTCGGTGTAGGCGACGAGCGTGTCGCCTGGAGCGAGCCGGAGCTTCTCGCACGTCCACTCGGCGCCCTCCATGAGTCCGAGCGGGATGCCGGTCGCCGGAAGCTCCTCGACCGCCCACCCGTCGGCGGCCCTGAAGAGGTAGGGTGGGTTGTGCCCGGCGTTCGTGTACGAGAGCTCGCCGGTCGCAGGGTCGAGCACGGCGTAGAAGGCCGTCACGAAGAGCTCGTCGTCGGTGTCCTCGAGGATCCTGCGGTTCGCGGCCTCGAAGGCGAGCTCGGGGTCTCTCTCGTGCTCGAATGCGTACGTCCTGATGATCGTCCTCGCGAGCGCCATGTAGAGCGCGGCCGCGATGCCCTTGCCCGAGACGTCGGCCACGAGGATTCCCCAGCGTCCGCCGGACAGCGGGATGAGATCGAGGAAGTCCCCCGACGCCTCGCGTGCCGACTGGATCGTGGCGCGCATCTCCCAACCCGGGACGTTGGGCGCCGTGCGCGGCATGAAGCTCGCCTGGATCTCGGCCGCGACCTGGAGCTCCTGCTCGATCCGCTGGTGGGCGAGCGCGCGCTCGTACTCGGTCGTCCGGTGGAGAGCAGACGCGATCTGGGCAGAGAGCGACTGCACCGCGGGGAGCTGCCGCTCGGGATCGGCGCCGAGCAGACGCTGCGTGACCATCACGCCCCCCAGGGGCTCCTTCGTCTCGATGTCGAGGATCGGCACCGAGATGAGCGACCCCACCGTGAGATGTCCTCCCCATGGGAGCTCCGCCCCCCGCGGGAAGAAGCTCGCCTCCGGAACGATGTGGAGCCAGTCCCAGGCGGCCTCGTCGGCCGGCGCGGAGTGCGGAGGCGACAGGATGAGAGGGCGGTCCGGGAAGAGCCTGATCTCGATCGAGGCGTACGAGAACATGTCGCCGACGTGATCTTCCAGGGTCTCCTCGAGCATCGACCCGTCGGGGGGCGCGTTCAGGAACGCGCGGCCGAGGGTCTCGAGCCGCTCCACCTCCCGGGTGCGCTGGCGGCTTCGGTCGACCGCCTTGCTCAGGTGATGCGCGAGGACTCCGGCGAAGAGCGTCCCCGCAAGGACGAACGCGGTCGCGACGAACCTCCCCTCGGCGAAGAGCCCGGCGATCAGGATGCCGAACGGAGCGATCAGGAGAGGCCAGCCGACAGAGACGGCCGCGAACTTCAGGAAGACCGCCCGCGACTGCCCGGCGAGCTCGAGCGACGGCGAGAAGAAGAGGAGCGCGAGGAAGGGCAGGGTGAAGAGCATCGACACGCCGAACCGCACGAGGGTCGCGTAGAAGGCCGGCATCGCCTCGAGTCCGAGTCCCGGCAGCGGGACGACACCGCCCCATCGCTGGTAGAGCGCGAGCGCGATCAGGGCCGGCGGAAGGAGCACCGCCACTTCCTCCGCGAGCACGCGGACCTGCGTCCACCTGAGGTCGATCGGGTCTTCCCTGCGCCAGTCCCTGAGCCCCTGGAAGACCGTCCACAGGAACGCCGGCCAGAGGGCCGTGGGCCCGAGAAGGAAGGCCGCGCCCCACACGACCACGTCCGCGGGCGACCCGGTCGCGTGCGCCTCCACGTTCTTCTTCACCTCGATCGTGAAGAAGAAATCGGTGCGACCGAACACGTAGATGAGGGCGAATACTCCGGCGAGGATCGCCCAGCTTCCGCGGACGACCGAGAGATCCGTGACCGCCACGAGCCAGACGACGCCCACGACGGCAAGAGGCGTGAGATAGAGCACCCCGAAGATGTTGCCGACCGTCACCGCGCGGTCGCGCCCCTGGAGACTGTCGATGCCCGGCCTGAGCCTGCTGGCCGCTATGAGAAGAAAGTTCTCCATCGCCTGCGCTCGAATCCGGTGCCGGAACGATCCGGAGTGACCCGGAGTGGCCTGAAGCGAGCACGAACGGCCCCGTGGACCGGTCGTTCGTGGGCCAGCTGCTCGCTGAGCCGACAATGATACCACGGAAGGGAGGACGTCTGAAGCCCCTGGGATGCCCTCACGCCCGAGCTACGATGACCATGACGGCGGGCTCGTCGGGGTCGACGCCGCCGGTGAGCGAAGGGTGGAACTTCACGGCCCGGAACCCGTGCTCCACGAGGAGGTCCCGGTACTCCTGCCTCGTGTAGGCCTGGAAGGTCTGCGCGTATCGGGAGATCCGTCCGGATGCGACGTCGCCCACGTAGAACCGCCGGGTGGCCGCCCTCGCATCCGCGTCCCAGAAGTGCTCGCGCACACAGATGTGAGGCTCGTCAGAGAAGACGCCGGCGTCGGCGGAGTACCAGGAGACGGGCGACCGCCCGATCTCCCGAACGGCGGCGTACGTGTGCGGTTCGAGAATGAGGATCCCGCCGTCGTCGAGACTGCTCTTCACGCGATCGAGGATGCGGGCGGCGTCGGCGGGCCTGAAGATGTTGAACTCGCCGTAGATGAGCGTCGCGAGACCGTACCCCGAACCGAGGTCCGCCTCTCGGATGTCACTGAGGATGTAGGTGCAGCGGAGTTCACCGTCGCGGGCGAGTCCGCGCGCATGCTCGATCGACGCCGGGGAGTAGTCGACGCCCACGCACTCGTGTCCGAGAGCCGCGAACCGGCTCACGTAGAGCCCGGGACCGCACCCGAGATCGAGGATCCGCGTGGGTGACCGCCCGAGCAGCTCGTCGTGGACCCAGGCGACGTGACGGTCGATCGTGGGCGACCGCCTGCTCGCCGCGTCGTGCTCCTGCGAGAGGTGCTCGCGGAGCATCCTCCGGCTGAACTCGGGGTCGTTCCACGGGATGTTGTCGCCCTCCTCCCACGGTGCGGGAGGAGACGAACGCTCCACGGCCTCGAGGAGCTCCTCGAGCGCCGTCTCCGGCGGGTCCTGCTCGGGGGGGCGCGGCACCTAGAGGTCCACGTTCCGGGGACCGAGCGGCGTGAGCCGTCCGGAGCCCGAGATGGACTTGCTGACGTTCGGACCGCCGTAGTAGGCGATCGACCCGCTCCCGGAGATGCTCGCGGAGAGCTCACGCTCGACCCACACGACGGCGACTCCTGAGCCGGAGACGTCCACGGTGGCACTGTCGCTCGCGAGGTTCATTCCGCGGTAGCTGCCGGAACCAGAGATCGAGACCGACTGCTTGCCGACCGCGCCGCCGAGCTGGATCTGGCCCGACCCGCTGATCCCGGCTCCGAGCCGCCCGGTCCTGAGCGACGTCACGACCACGGTGCCGGAGCCGCTGACGTCGATGTCGATCCCCTCGGCCTCGAGCTCGTCTGCCCTGAGCATCCCGGAGCCCGAGATCGAGATCCCATCGATGCTCCCGACGGTGAGGTGGAGCCTCACGGGCCGGCTGGGGCGGAAGTTCGCGCCCTTGAAGTCCGCGTGCAGCCCGAGGTGCAGCGTGCCGCCTCTCATCTCGGTCCGGAGGTACGGCATGAGGTTGTCGTCCGCCTCGACCGTGAGGGACTCCTCCCCCGTCTGCGTGAGGAGCACCTCACCGAGGCCGGAGAGCGAGATCGCCCTCACTCCGCTCACGGCGCGGGTCTCGGTCACGACGTTCCCGGAACCTTCGATCGTCTTGATCGTGCAGCTGCAGGCCCCGATCAGAAACACCAACGGCGCGAGCCACAGCAGGCGACACATTCTCATGGGGTCCGTCCTCCCGCATCCTGGGTGTTCGGTGTGCATCAGTGCCGGCGTTCGGGTGCGTTTCGGGCGCCCGCAGGATTACGACTCCGGCCGCTCCTCCCCGAGGTTCCGTATGGAACCGACACCGGTGATCTTCTCCGTGACCGTCGGGCTGCCGTAGTACCCGATCTTGCCGGCGCCGCTGATCCTGGCGGTCAGCGCGTCCCGGACCGAGAGCTTCACGCTTCCGGTTCCGCTCAGAAGGACGGTCGCGTCCCCGCTCTCGAGATCGGACGCCTTGTACTTCCCTGCGCCGCTGATGGTGACGGTCTGGGTCCTGGTGGTTCCGCTGACCGTGCACGTGCCCGCTCCGCTCAGGTTGACCGTGAGCTCGTCGACCTCGAGCGAGTCGAAGTCCAGCTTCCCCGCGCCGCTCACGTTGAGCGTGAGGGACTCCGCCCGAATCCAGGGCGCTGTGACCTTGCCGGCGCCGGAGAGCGAGAGCCCCGACAACTCGCGAAGCGTGAGCGAATACTCGACCCTGACGTTCGTGCGCGTCAGCGACTGCCACCAGCTCTTGGACTTGTAGTCGATCCAGAGGATCCCGTCTCTGACTTCCGTCGTGATCTGCGGAAGAACGTCGCCGTCGGCGGCGATGGTGAGCGACTCGCGTTCGCCCTGGGTAATCGTGAGGTTGCCGTGCGCCGCGAAGGCCACGCGATCGAACCCGCTGACGGTCCTCTCCTCGGTCTGCTTCTCGCTGACGGCTCCCATGATGAACTCCCTTCTCTGCATCACTCCAACTCGAGCTCGATCCCACCAACGACGCCGGCCAGCGCGTTGTAGACGAGACCGACGAGTCCGCCGATGATGAGCCCGACAAGCCCGTAGAAGATCGGCAGGATGAAGATCGCCCCGGCTCCGAGAATCGCTCCGAGGAACGGAACCTCGTGTGCAGCGGCCCCGAGCGCGCCAAGAAGCGAAACGAACGCGATGATCACCCCTACGATGAACCCGATGATGGCGTAGATCAGGCTCGCCATTTTGGCGAACGACCAGACACCTACTCGTTTGACAACCATTTCGTCCTCCCGGTTGCGGCCCCGAGGCCGTTTTCTCCCGCGGGTCCGCCGGCCTAGTACCCGCGCTCCACGTCGACCCGGTTCGGGACCTCCTCGCCCCGGACGGCGGCGTTCAGGAGCTCCGCCAGCGCCCTCATGCGGAGGGCCTCGACCTCGCTCTCCCGCGCGGCGCCGCCCCTGTGCGGACTCATGACGACGTTCTCGAGCTCCCCGAACGGAAACGACGACGGCGGGGTCGACGGCCGCTCGGCCTCGTTTTTCGGGTAGCGGTACCAGACGTCGAGCCCCGCGGCGTGGAGCCTCCCGCTCGACAGAGCCTCGTAGAGCGCCTTCTCGTCGACGATCGGGCCCCGCGCGACGTTGACGAGGACGGCCCCAGACGGAAGGAGCCCGAGCTCCTTCTCCCCGATCAGCCCGTCGGTCTCGGGCGTGAGAGGGAGCGAGATCA
>JALGVN010000162.1 GCA_025774645.1 bacterium | reverse complement strand
TAAACGGCGCGACGTTCAAGCTGGGTCAAACATTTGTGGGGACGCTCTTCGTCGCGATCGCGACCTCACTGCCCGAGGTGTCCGTGGCGTACGGCGCTCTGCGGAAGGCGAAATCGACGGACATCGCTCTCGGGACACTCCTCGGGAGCAACAGCTTCAACATTCTCGTCTTCGCTATCGGTGCGCCGCTCCTGATGCTGGGGGGCGAGGGAGTCTCGGGCTGGTCCGCGGTGTCGCCGGTCAACATGGTGAATGTGGTCACGGCGCTCGTCCTCACCCTGATCGTTCTCGTGGGCATGAGCGAGCGGTGGTGCCGGAAGCCGTCGTGGCAGCCCCGACTTCTCGCGTCGCTCATGGTCCCGATCTACCTCGTGAGCATCTTCCTTGTAGGAAAACTCGCCGGCGGCTGACACACTAATCCGACGCCGTTCCACTACTCGAAAGGTCGATCCCATGACAATCCCCGTTCGAATCGACTACTGGGACATGCTCCAGCGGTCCATCAGGATCGCTTGGGAGAACAGGATTCTCTGGATCTTCGGGTTCTTCGCCTCTGCCACGAGCGGGAACCTCACGAGCTGGGTGGACGAAGGACGCCCCTTCGTTCGGGAGTTCTTCCACTCCCGCCCGGAGGTCATCATCCTCGCCGTCGCGGCGCTCGTCTTCCTATGGCTCCTGTTCTTCGTGATGAGTCTGATCTCGACGGGCGCGCTCATCGGCTCCGTGAAGGACGTCAGGGGAGGTGAGCGCGCGACGTTCGAGAGCGCGTGGGGTCACGGACTCAGGGCCTTCTTCGGCGTCCTCACGCTCGCCCTCATCGCCGTCGTGGCGTTCCTCGCGGTGACCATGGTGTGCGTGGTTGCCGTGGTCCTTCCTCTCGTGGCCGGCGTGCCAGGGATCGTGATCGCGGTTCTGATCGGCGCCATTCTCCTCGTGCCCTACATCGGGTTTCTCTTCCTTCTGGCCTTCACCATCACGTACGCCGAGAGAGCGTACGTGATCGAGGGCGAGGGGATTCTGGAGGCACTTCACGCAGGCTGGGAGCTCACGCGCGCGCAGTTCTGGAAGTCGATGGTCGTCTGGCTCATGCTGCTCCTCTCGAGCCTCGTCTTCGGACTCACCGTGGTCGTCGCGCTCCTCGTCCTCGCCGTGCCGTTCATCATCATAGGAATCGTGAACCTGACCGTCGCCCTCGTCCTCGGTATCCCGGTCGGACTCGCGTTCCTGGTGGTTGTGACCGGGGCCTTCGGCACGTTCGTGTACTCGGTCTGGACGCTCGCATACTACGAGCTCTCGGCGCTCGGCGGGGAGTCGCTCCCGGCGACGGTTGCGCTGCCACCGGCTCCGGTGGAGCCGATGCCTCCCGCGGCCCCGCCCGACCCACCGCCGCCGTCGCCCCCCGTCCCGCCGGCACCACCCGCGCCGCCGGAGCCGTCAGATGAGTGACCGACCCGACGAGACGGGTTTCCGCGCGCCCCGGCGCGACATGTCGCGGATGGCGAAGCTCCTGACGGAGCAGCGGAACCCGCGCAGCCTCGACATCGACACGATGTCGGCGGTCGAGCTCGTCGATCTCATCAACTCCGAGGACAGGACGGTCGCCGACGCAGTCGCGGTCGAGCGAGAGAGCATCGCTGCGGCGATCGGGATCGTTGTCGAGCGTTTCCGCAGGGGCGGACGCCTGATTTACGTCGGCGCGGGAACGAGCGGGAGGCTCGGGGTTCTCGACGCAGCCGAGTGTCCGCCGACGTTCGGAACCGACCCGACGATGGTCCTGGGAGTGATCGCTGGGGGCCACGGGGCGCTCGTCAGGTCGAAGGAGGGGGCGGAGGACGACCGGGACGGAGGCGCGCGCGATCTCTCGGAACGCGAACCCGGGCCCGACGACGTCGTGATCGGCATCGCGACGAGCGGCGTCACGCCCTACGTATTCGGCGCGCTCGAGGAGGCGCGCCGCTCGGGAGCGACGACCGTGTTCCTCTGCTGCGTTCCGGATCCCGGAGAGGCGGTTGCCGCCGACGTGACCATCCGTCCGCTCGTCGGACCGGAGGTCGTGACGGGGTCCACCAGGATGAAGGCCGGGACGGCGACCAAGCTCGTGCTGAACACGATCACGACGGCGTCCATGGTCCTTCTCGGCAAGACCTACGAGAACCTGATGGTCGACCTCACCGCCGTGTGCGACAAGCTCCGGGACCGGGTCTGCAGGATTCTGATGGAGACGACGGGTGTCGACTACGAGGGGGCGGCCGCCGTCATCGCCGCCGCCGACGGCTCGGTAAAGACGGCGATCGTGATGCAGAAGACGGGGCTCGGTCCCCGCGAAGCGGAGGAGCTTCTCACTCGCGCCGACGGATTCGTGAGGAGCGCGCTCGAGCTCCTCGGAGACCGGACAGCGGGGAAGGAGTAGCGGTGCCGGCGATCATCGCCCACGGGGGGGCCGGGCGGTACAGCCCGGACGAGGAGCACGAGCGCGGACTCAAGGACGCTGTCGCGGCCGGCTGGCGGATTCTGGAATCGGGGGGAAGCGCGATCGACGCGGTCGAGGCTGCGATCGTCGTCCTCGAGGACTTCCCGGTCTTTCAGGCGGGCTTCGGTTCCGCGATGAACCTCAGGGGAGAGATCCAAACAGACGCCTCGATCATGCTCGACGACCTCTCGTGTGGGGCCGTGGCCGCGCTCACGGCGGCCGCGAACCCCATCAAGGCCGCCCGTCTCGTAATGGAGAAGACCGACCACGTGCTCATCGTCGGGGAGGGTGCCGACCACCTCTCGCGATCCTACGGTCTCGAGTCGCGCGATCTGTGCTCCCCCGAGCGAAAAGAGACGTACGACCGGATGCTCGCGAAGCTCCGCGCCGGCGAAGAGGTCGCGTCGTACCTGCCGCGACTCAGGGAGGTCGCGGCCGACCTGAGCATGGGCACGGTCGGAGCGGTCGCGGTCGACTCCGACGGGCGCATAGCCGCCGGGACCTCGACCGGAGGCCCCATGCTCAAACTCCCGGGGCGCGTAGGCGACGCCGCGATCATCGGCGCGGGCACCTACGTGAACGGGAACGGCGGTGTATCTGCGACCGGCGTCGGGGAACCGATCATCAAGCACATCATCGCGAAGAAGGCCATCGATCTGATCTCGCACCTGGGTGCCCGCGAGGGGATCGACACGCTCATGGAGTACGCCCGGATCAACGACGTCCGTCTCGGGATCGTCGCCATCGAGGAGAACGAGGCCATCGCCCTCGGCTACACGACGGACGCGATGAGCTGGGCCTCGATGAAGGACGGCGAGCTCAAGACGTTCCTCTCCACGGGGATCGGCGTGCGGAAGGACGACGCGGGCGACAAGGCTGAGACGGGTGATTCGTCCGGGAAGGTGCTCGAGACGTGACGATCTCTCCAGGCAGACTCGTCGACAGACTGGCGTCGATCGCGACGAAGCCGGAGCGCCTCGTGGTCGGCCTCATGTCGGGCACCTCGTTCGACGGGGTGGACGCTGCACTCGTTCGCATCTCCGGACACGGACGCGACCTCGAAGTGGAGCTCGTTCGCTTCGACTGCTTCCCGTTCGGCGACCACCTGCGCTGCAGGATCGGGGCGTCGCCCGTCGTTGCGGCGCCCGACATCGCCCGGCTCGACTTCGATCTCGGGGACGCCTTCGCGGACGCCGCGCTCGCCGTCATCGAGGGCGCAAGCCTCGCGTCTTCGGACGTCGACCTGATCGGCTCGCACGGTCAGACGATCTGGCACGACCCGCCGAGTGATCGGTCCGGCTCACCAGGTTCCGGGCGGGGCGCCACGCTCCAGATCGGCCAGCCCGACGTCATCGCCGAAAGGACGGGGATCGTCACGGTCGGCGACTTCCGCACGGCGGACGTCGCGGCAGGAGGCTCGGGAGCGCCGCTCATCCCTTACGTCGACTGGCTCCTCTTCCGGGAGCCTTCGGAGGAGAGACTCCTCCTGAACGTCGGCGGGATCGCGAACGTCACGTACGTCGTCGATGACATCGAGCGGGTGGCCGCGTTCGACACGGGCCCCGGGAACGCGCTGACCGACGAGATCGCGCGCTGCGCAAGCGGCGGCGCGGAGTCGATGGACCGTGGCGGAGAACGCGCTCTCCGAGGCTCCGTCTCGGAGGAGGCGGTCGCCCGCTTCCTCGAGCGCCCCTTCTTCAAGAAGCCGCCGCCCAAGTCGACCGGGAGAGAGACGTTCGGAGCCGAAGCCGCCCGCGATCTTGCGCTCGGGACGTTCGGCGGCCGAGGGGTCGAGGACCTCGACGCCCGAGAGATCGACGATCTCCTGGCCACGGCGACCGCCATCACCGCGCGTTCCGTGGCAGATGCCCGATCGCTCCTGTCTGCGCAATCTGAGCTCTCGCGCGTGATCGTGAGTGGGGGAGGTGTCAGGAACGCGGCCCTCATGTCCATGCTCGCGGGGCTCTTCGAACCGACTCCCGTCGAGAGCCTCGCCGAGCACGGGATGGACCCCGATGCTAAGGAGGCGGTCGGCTTCGCGATCCTCGCGAACGAGACCCTGATGGGACGTCCCGGGAACGTGCCGGCGGCGACGGGCGCGAGCAGACCGGTCGTGCTCGGGAAGCTGAGCATGGGGCTCTAGTGCCCCGCGCCACGCCCTGCGCCGCGCGTCTAGCGCATCCGCTATCGGAGGAACAGGATGGATCTCAGGCAGAAGGTCTCGCGGCTCGTCTCGAGCAGCATCTCGCTCCGGGAGGGAGACGACCACTCGGCCCAGTTCCGCCGCTTGCGGGCCGACGTCGTCGAGCTCGGGGTCGGCGGCTACACCGTCTTCGGCGGGAACGTCGACTCGGTCGCCGAGATGAACCGCGAGCTCACGGAGGCGGCCTCCCATCCGCTCCTCGTCTCGTCGGATCTCGAGCGCGGGCTCGGCCAACAGCTCGAGGGCGGGACCGTCCTTCCGTCCCAGATGGCCGTCGGGGCCACGGGGATACCCGATCTCGCCTTCGCGCAGGGGTGGGTGACGGCGGTCGAGGCCCGCGGCGTCGGCATCAACCTGATCTTCTCGCCGGTGGCCGACGTCATGAGCGAACCCGACAACCCGATCATCGGGATACGGTCGTTCGGCGGCGACGCTGAGACCGTCGCGTCGTTCACGACCTCGTTCATCCGGGGCTGCCGTCTGGGCGGAGCCGCGGCAACGGCGAAGCACTTCCCAGGTCACGGTGACACGTCGCTCGACTCCCACGTCGAGCTCCCCGTCGTCAGGGCGGGCGGAGCGATCATTGAGAACCGCGAGCTCGTCCCATTCCGCGCCGCCGTCGACGAGGGCGTCGCCGCGATCATGACGGCTCACGTCGCGTATCCGGAGCTCACCGGTGACGAGATCCCGGCGACCCTGTCGCCCGGGATCATCGGCGGGATCCTCCGGGACGGCCTCGGATACGACGGGCTCATCGTCACCGACGCGCTCCTCATGGGAGGGATCACGGAGACCTGGACCTGCGACGAGGCGGCCATCCGCGCCGTCGAGGCGGGCGCCGACGTTCTCCTGATGCCCGACGACGTCGCGGGGGCGATCTCCGCGGTCGAGCGGGCGGTCGAGAGCGGACGGATCTCCGAGGAGAGGATCGACCGGTCGATCGCCAGGATCGATGCGCTCCTCTCGTGGATCGCTTCGCGACCCGCTCCCGGCGAGCCCGGTGGAGAGGTCGACGAAGGCGTCGCGGCGGAGCTCGGGGAGTCCGCCGTCCTCGAGTCGCACCCGAGGGCGTGGCAGAACCCGCGGCACGACGAGGCCGCGATCGGGATCGCCCGCCGCGCGATCACCCTCCTGCGCGACGAAGACGGACACGTCGCGTGCGACGCGGGCCACTACTCGGCGGAGCGCGCGGGCTTCTACGCCGTCGTCGACGCCGAGAGGCCGGCCAACCTCCTGTACCTCCG
>JALGVN010000161.1 GCA_025774645.1 bacterium | reverse complement strand
CAGGCGAACCGCGCGAGACAGGATGCCCTCGATTTCCTCAGCGCGCTCATCTCGAACATCGTCGAGCAGGAGGAACTAGGCCTCGACACTTCGGTACTCCGCGGAGAGCTTGAGTCGTTTCTCCAGGGCGTTCCCGCGGCCGGCAGACGGCGCATCAGCGAGCTCGAAGAGACCATAGCCGCACTGAGGGCCGAGCGCCCGTCCACGCCGCTGGAAGCTCTCCCGGCGCTCGAGCAGCGTATCGCGGAGAATACCGCCTGGCTCGAGGGCCTTCTCCACGCCTACGTCGACGTCATCGAGCACATGGAGGAACTGGGTCTCGATATCTCATCCGAGCGGGACTACATCGGCGAGCATCTCACGCAGCGAGCCGGGGTGATAGCCGAACGCCTCGGCCTCGCCGTCGAGGAGCAGCGTTCGCTTCAGAGCCGTCTCAGGCGGACCCCCGAGTCCCAAGACCTTCTGAGTTCACTGCACACTGTGGAGGGACGACGGGACGTGATCATGCAGGACCTCTCACGGACTGTGCAGCTGCTGAGCCGGCTGGATCTCGACTCCACAGCCTATCGGGTGCTCATGATCGAGGCCACGGGCGAGCTCACGGCGGATGTCCTCGACATCGACGTGGCTTCCGGACTCTTGCGGATCTCATTTGCGAGTGCGGGTGAGTGGTTCCGGGTGAGCGGACCAAGGATCCTCTTCAAGACCATCCTGTTCCTCGGCGTCCTCCTCCTCTTCAGGCTTGCAGCGAAGCTGGCCCGCAAGATCGCGCGCCGGGCTGTCGCGTCTCCGATGAGACGTCTGTCGCATCTCCTTCAGGAGAGCCTGGTGACCGCAACGGGCTGGGTTGTGACTGTCGTCGGCTTCTTGGTGGCTCTTGGCTTGATCGGCGTCCATATTACACCGTTCCTGGCAGGTCTCGGAATCGTCGGATTCGTTCTCGGATTCGCTCTCCAGGACACGCTCTCCAACTTCGCATCGGGGGCGATGATCCTGGGGTACCGGCCGTACGACGTAGGTGACCTCGTCGATGCCGGCGGAGCGTTCGGGAAGGTCACAAGGATGACAATGGTCAACACGACGATTCTCACGTTCGACAACCAGACGCTCGTCGTGCCCAACAACAAGATCTGGGGCGACGTCATCAAGAACCTCACGTATCAGCGAACCCGTCGTGTCGATCTGACGTTCGGGATCTCCTACTCGGATGATATCCCGAAGGCGGAGGAGATCCTGCGGGGGATCCTCGCGGATCACGACAAGATCCTCGACGATCCGGAGCCGGTCGTGAAGCTGCAGACGCTCGGAGAGAACTCCGTCGACTTCGTCGTACGGCCGTGGGTGAAGACGAACGACTACTGGGAGGTCCTCTGGGATGTTACGCGCGAGGTGAAGATGCGATTCGATCGTGAGGGCATCACCATCCCGTTCCCGCAGAGGGACGTGCATGTGCGGCACGCGGGGCCTGAGCACCCGCCCCATACTCGCGACGCCGGGAGCGCGCCGGAGTCCGAGGAGTCTTCGGGCGAGAGCTGGCGCGGAGGTAAGCCTGGGGAGGAGCCCGACGAGGGATCCTGAGAGATCCCCTCCTCTGAGGGGTCACACCGTTCGCATAGAGAAGAGGCCGTCGCGCTCGCGGCGGCCTCTCTTCGACAGGACCACGGGAGCCGTCAGATCAGCGCGTCCTTGATGATCGAGAGCGCCTCGTCGACGGAGTCGGTCGTGTGGAGGAGCTCGACGTCCTCCTGATCGATGGTCCCTTCACTGAGCATGGCTTCCGTGATGAACTCCCTGATGTTCCCCCAGAAGTCCGTTCCCATCGCGATCACCGGGAACTGCTCGATCTTCCCCGTCTGCATGAGCGTCAAGGTCTCGAAGGTCTCGTCGAGCGTGCCGAAACCTCCCGGCATCACTACGAACGCGTTCGAATATTTCACGAGGAGGACCTTCCTCACGAAGAAGTGATCGAGTTCGAGGAAGATGTCGAGATACGGGTTCGGCTTCTGCTCGAACGGGAGGTTGATGTTGAACCCGATCGACAGCCCTCCGCCCTCCTTCGCGCCCCTGTTCGCCGCCTCCATGATGCCTGGGCCGCCCCCCGTCATGACCGAGAATCCCTCCTCGGCACACCGCCGCCCGAGCGATCGAGCGAGTTGGTAGTAGCGATGATCCTCCTTGAAGCGCGCCGAGCCGAAGACGGTGACGCACGGTCCCTCGAAATCGAGCGACTCGAACCCACGCAGGAACTCGAGGAAGAACCGGACAGCGCTCTCGAGTTCCTCGCACCGGTCGCGCCGGCCGGAGAGGAAGTGTTTCTCCATACCGGTGACCTGCTGAAGGAGGGACGGTGAGGCGGACGGTGCGTCGAGCTTGTCGTCTGGCATGGGCGGATCTCCTCGTTGGGGGGTCTCGCTGTGTGGGGCTGCGCGCAGCTACCGTAGATAGCCGAGCGACCTCAGCTGTTCTCTCGTCTCCTCGTCCAGCTCGACCCGCCCGACTCCGCGCGGCCTCCCGCGACGTGCCCCGCGAGAAGGCTACGTGCGCTTCCGTGTGATACGACGGCACTGCGGACATACGGTAGCATACCGGCCGGCTCGCAGAAACCGCCCAGTCTGATGCCGTTCCCGGACGGCGTCTTGACCCGGCCGGGTACCGGCGTTAGAATCGGTCGGCGGTCGTCTCGCCTGACCGCCCCGTACCGATCACCTCAGGATCGCATCACGCTCCGTCCGTGGTCTCCCGGTCGGCTCCTCGCGGGGTCACTGCGGGGTCTCCCACGGGACCGCGCGGACGAGCACGTTCCTCGTTCGAGGCAGGAGGTTCCGATGACAGACGAGAAGACACTCGAGATGGACGCGCCGTCCGACGCGGCCGGGAGGACCGAGATGGCGAAGGACGACGGACCCGATGCCGGGACCACGGCCGACTACGCGTACTTCGAGGGGCGCGTCGTGCCTTTCGAAGAGGCCAAGGTCCACATCCTGACGCATACGTTCAACTACGGCACCGGGGTCTTCGAGGGAATCCGGGGATACTGGGATGCGGGGCGCGAGGAGCTCTACCTCGTCCGGCTGAAGGAGCACGTCGAGCGGCTGGTGACGAACTGCCGCATCCTCATGCTCGACCCCAGGCACACGGTCTCCGAGATCTGCGACATCTGCGAGGACGTCGTGCAGCAGAACCACTTCAAGCAGGACGTATACGTCCGTCCGATCGTCTACTGCTCGGCGCTGCGGGTGGGGCCCGGCATGAACGACGAGCAGCAGCTTGCCGTGTACAACATCGCGATGGGGCACTACCACGATCCCAGCCACGCCATCGACGTCATGGTCTCGAGCTGGCGCCGCATCGACGACAACGCGATCCCCGCGCGGGGCAAGATCAACGGGGCGTACGTGAACTCGTCGCTCGCGATCACCGAGGCGAAGCGCGCCGGGTTCGATGACGCGATCTTCCTGAATCAGAATGGGAACGTGAGTGAAGGCTCCGTGATGAACCTCTACATCAAGCGGGGCGACGTTCTCATCACGCCGCCGGTCACGGCCAACATACTCGAGGGCATCACCCGGGCCGACGTGATGACGCTCGCACGTAACGAGCTTGGAATCGAGGTTGTCGAGCGGTCGATCGACAGGACGGAACTCTATCACGCTGACGAGGTCTTCTTCTGCGGCACCGGAGCCAAGATCGTCGGGGTCGGCTCCGTCGACCGCCGGCAGATCGGCTGCGGTGGAGTCGGTCCGGTGACCGAACGTCTCCAGAAGATCTACGACGACATTGTGCACGGGAAGAATGACCGGTACAGTCACTGGCTGACGCCGGTGTACCAGGGCTAGTCATTCGGTCATTCGGAAGGTCTCGCAATGGACTCGATCGTCGAGTACCTGCAGCACGCGGTGAGCGGAAAGGGAGCTCTTCGGTTCATCCTGCAGCCGACCACGGCGATCCTGCTGGGCATCCGCGCGGGAAGGAGTGACGCCCGAACCGGCGCGACGCCATACCTCTGGCTGCTGATCTTCGGAGGGGGCGATCGCCGCGCCGCGCTCGTCGAGGGTCTGAAGCACGTCTCGAAGGTCCTCGTCGTCGCGATCCTCATCGATGCGGTTCTCCAGTACGTCCTGTACCAAGCGGTCAGGCCCGGATGGGCAATCACCGTGGGCCTCCTGCTCGCTCTGGTGCCCTACAGCCTGGCGCGGGCGATCACGAACCGGGTGTCCTCCGCCCGAGCGTCGGCCCGGACGCAGGAGTAGCCGCCGCGCAAGGGGGCGAGGGGCGCAGGCTCTCACCACGGACGACGGACAACGAACGAGGCCGCTGCGCGATGCAGCGGCCTCGGTTCTTGTTCGCTCGGTGCGTCGGCCGGTCAGTCTCCGGTTCTCGGCGACTCGTCGGTCCGTCCGCCCTCGTAGTGTCCGATGAGCTTGACGGGATTCCCCGAGTCGTCGAGCACGACCTCGAGCCTGAAGTACTCGATCTCCTCGAATCGGAAGAGACGTTCGGCCATCGGGATCGCCCGTATGCCCGGATTGTCGCCCCTCCGGTAGTGGAGCTTCCCGTCCTCGATCCAGAGCTTCCGCGGGTCGTAGCTGCCGGCGTAGTTCGCGAGCGTTGCCTCGTCGACCTCGAACGGCTCGAGCTTGGCCTTGAGCCCCGCGATCGCCCAGTCGAGGCCGGCCGCCTCGTCCTCATCCTCGGACTCCTCGCGGAGCTTCTCGAGCGCGAGGATGTACGCGGTGTCGAGTGCGTCGGCCTTCGGGACGGCGACGTGTGGCTCGACCCCCGTTCCCTCCCAGTTCGTCCCCGAGATCGGGTTGACGGCGCGCGCGTAGGGAATCCTCATCTCGGCGTTCAGGCTGGGGAAGAGCTTCTGCTTGACGGGATGCGCGCCCCCGCCCGTGGTCTCGCCGACGATGGTCGCGCGTTCCAGGTTCTTGAGGTTGTACGTGAACTCCTCGGCCCCCGAGAACGTGTAGCTGCTCGTGAGCACGTAGAGGTCGGTGTCGACCATCTTCGGGCCGGGCACGTACGGCGCCGACCAGTACTGCTCGATGGTGTCGGAGTCTCGGTAGTAGAAGCTGTTCAGATGGGTGACGTCGTCGAGGAAGTAGGCCGTCATGTACTGGATGATCGAGGGGCTCCCGCCACCGTTCTCCCGGAGGTCGATGATGATGGCGTCGGTGTGCGCGAGGAAGTTCATCGCGGCGGTCGCCGTGAACCCCGAGTACGAGGCGTCGATGAAGGCATCGAACTTGAGGTAGCCGACGTTGCCCGGGAGGATCTCGAGCTTCCGGAACATGAAGTTCACGTGCTTCAGCTGCTCGAGCTCGTTCTGCCTCTCGAGTTCGTGGTCGTCGTCCTCCGCGCGGAGCATCGCCATGCGCTCCGGGTCGGTGTAGCGGACGGTCAGGTGCCGGTCGCCGCTAACGTCCTGCAGGTCCTCGGTGAGGGCCCGCGTGAAGTCCATGAGGTTCCCGACCTCGTCGTACTCGCCGTTCCGGAGCTCCTTCCGGACGTGCTTCTCCATCTCCAGGGCAACGTCCTCGAAGACGTAGCTCTTGTTCAGGGCGGCGGCGACGGAGTCGATGATGGCCGCCATCGTCTCGTTGTCTGCGGGAGGGGGATCCTCGCGGACGCGCATCGCCTGTCCGAGGACGAGCCCCGGAACGGACAGCACCAGGACGGCAAGCCCGATCCCGAAGATCGGTGCGATCCTTCGCCTTCGGACGATCATCATTCGACCGAATCGCATGACGTTCTCCCCTCCGTCGTTCCGATCCGCGCGCCCACGCGGGCGCAGTGTGATTACCCAACAGTGTGACCCAGGGCGAACGCCGAGGGTTGCAGGGACAAGGGTGAAGTCCGCGCGAGTGTACACGGGCCGGCGCGCATGGTGTGAAGATCCTGCGCACCGGACGAGCCCTCAGACCCCCGG
>JALGVN010000160.1 GCA_025774645.1 bacterium | reverse complement strand
GAGGACGAGGTGCCGGAGAGCTTCGGCCTCCGTCAGAACGTGCCGAACCCGTTCAACCCGGTGACGACGATCGCGTACGAAGTCCCGGCGGGCGGCGGTCGCGTGACCCTGCAGGTGTTCGACGTGGGCGGCCGGCTCGTCGCGACTCTCGTGGACGGCGCGGAGCCCGAGGGCGAGAGAAGCGTGACGTGGCGAGGAGTAGACGAGAGTGGACGCGAACTCCCGTCCGGCGTCTACTTCTACCGCCTGGTCGCTCCGGGTTACGAGGTCACGAGGAAGATGCTGCTTCTGAAGTAGGTCTGGTGAACGACGAGATCAGATCTGGACTGGGAACCCCCGGCGAGCTCCGTCGGGGGTTCTCCCTTGATGCGCGCGATGCTCCCTCGACCCGTTGTTGACTCAGCCGTTCTCAGCATATAGCCTTGATGCTCCAGCCGACGGTGGGCCAGACCTCCGTCGGCAGTCTGACTCACGACTCGGAAGAAACCACCACGGGACACGATTCGGGACGGGGGGCATGCCCGAAGCGAGCTACTACCGGATGCCTGTCCAGGAAGTTCTGGACGATCTCGGGACGAGTCTCAAGGGCCTCACGCGCGAGGAAGCCGCGAAGCGGCGCCTCGAGCACGGTCCGAACGAGCTCGGGGCCGAGTTCAGGACCCCGACGTGGCTCCTCTTCCTGTCCCAGTTCCGCGACCTCCTCGTTATCGTGCTCATCGTCGCCGCGGCGATCTCGTTCGTCATCGGGAGCTACCGCGACGGGACGGTGATGCTCATCATCGTCGCCATCAACGCGGTCATCGGGTTCGTGCAGGAGTACAAGATCTCCCGCATCCTCGAGAGCCTGAAGACCCTCATCCAATCTCCCGCCAAGGTCGTGTCGGACGGCGAGCTGACCGAGCTCCCGCAGGGCCAGCTCGTGCCGGGCGACGTCGTCCACCTCGAGGCGGGCGACAAGATCCCCGCCGACGTCCGGATCCTCGAGTCGTTCGACCTCAGGACGAACGACTTCGCGCTCACGGGCGAGTCGACGCCGCAGGGGAAGGGAAGCAACGCGATCTCGGAAGACGCCGTCCTCGCCGACCGCGACAACATGGCCTACACGGGGACGACGGTCGCCTCGGGGAGCGCCGACGGCGTCGTCGTCCGGACCGGCATGAACACAGAGATGGGCAGGATCGCCTGCATGACACAGGAGACCGAGGAGACCGCGTCCCCCCTCGAGAAGGAACTCGGCGCTCTGGCGAAGTGGCTCACGATGACCGTCGTCGTGATCGGCGCCGTCCTCTTCGGCGTCGCCGTCTGGCAGGGGTTCAGCCTGTTCACGAGCATGGTCTACGCGCTCGGAATCGCGGTCGCGCTCGTCCCGCAGGCGCTCCCGGCGCAGGTCACGGTCGCGCTCTCGACGACGAGCAAGCGGCTTGCCGACCGGAACGCCGTCGTCAAGAGCCTGCCCTCGGTCGAGACACTCGGTTCAACGAGCGTCATCTGCACCGACAAGACGGGGACGCTCACGAAGAACGAAATGACCGTCACGTCTGTCTGGTTCAACGACAGGCACTACTCGATGACCGGAATCGGCTACGCACCCGAGGGCACGATCCTCGACGCGGACGGAAACGCGCTCTCCCAGCAGGGGATCGACGAGATCGAGATCCTGATGGACGCGGCGACGATGGCGTCGAACGCGGAGATCCACGAGCCCGACGAGAACCACGGCGGGTGGTACCCGGTCGGCGATCCGACCGAGGCGGCGCTCGTCACGATGTCGACCAAGCTCGGCACGCGCTCGCCGGTCGAGGACGAAGAGAACCCCGAGCTCCAGGAGTTTCCGTTCGACTCCGAGCGGAAGCGGATGAGCTCGGTCCGCCAGTTCGGCGACCGGCTCGAGCTCGCCATGAAGGGCGCCCCGGGGAGCGTCCTCTCGATCAGCAGGTCGATCTATCGGGACGGCCAGGCGGTCCCGATCACCGAAGAGGACAGAAAGGCGGTCCTCGCCGCCAACGAGGAGTTCTCGGAGAAGGCGCTCAGGGTCCTCGCGATCGCCTACCGCCCGCTCGACGCGGACGGCAGGGACTACGTCGTCGATGAGGTCGAGCGGGACGTCATCTTCCTCGGGCTCGTCGGCATGATCGACCCGCCGCGCGAGGGCGTCAGAGAAGCGATCGACGAGTGCCACAAGGCGCACATCCGGACGTTCATCATGACGGGCGACCAGTCGATCACGGCCCAGGCCGTGGGCCGGGAGATCAGCCTCTGCGAGGCGGACGGCAGCTCGCGCGTCATCACCGGGCGGGAGCTCAAGGAGATCGAGGACCGGGACCTCGTGGAGATCATGGAAGGGGAGACCGCCCTCATCTTCTCCCGCGTCGATCCCGCCGACAAGCTGCGCATCGTCGAGCTCCTCGAGAGCGGGGGCGAGGTCGTCGCGGTCACGGGCGACGGCGTGAACGACGCGCCCGCGCTCAAGCGCGCCGACATCGGGGTCGCCATGGGGAAGATCGGAACCGACGTGGCCAAGGAAGCGTCCGAGCTCGTGCTCCTCGACGACAGCTTCCCGACGCTCGTCGAGGCCGTCCGGGAGGGGCGCACCATCTACGCGAACCTCCGGAAGACCGTCCTCGCCTCGATGACGACGAACGCGGCGGAGCTCGTGGTCGTCCTCCTCGGACTGACGGCCGTGTCGCTCAAGAACTGGGCGATCCCCATTCTCGCGATCCAGATCCTCGCGATCGACCTCCTCGCGGAGATCATGCCGCTGACGTTCCTCACCTACGATCCTCCTACGGACGACGTCATGACGTCTCGACCGCGGAACATCAGGGACCACATCCTGAACAGGAACACCGCCGGCGAGGTCGTCTTCCTCGGAGTTCTCATCGGCGCCCTCGCGTTCGCGAACTTCGTGCTCTTCATGTTCAGGGAGGGAGTCATCTTCACGGTCGACCACGCCGACCCCGTGATGTACGCGCGGGGCACCGCGATCACCTACCTCACGATCGCCTACTGCCAGTTCGCGAACATCCTCTCGAGGCGCTACGAGTACGAGTCGATCGTGAGCAGGAACTTCTTCACGAACCGCGTGCTCCTCTTCTCGATCCTCGGATCGGTCGTGCTCGTCTTCGTCGGCATCTACGGACCGTACGTGAGCGACTTCCTGCAGTTCGCGCGTCTGTCGCTCACCGACTGGGCCTACGTCCTCGGCTCGGCGCTCGTCTTCCTCGCGGCGTTTGAGATCCTCAAGTTGTTCAAGCGGCTGAAACGGGGGAGGCGCGGGGTCGCGGCGGAGGCCGCCGGCGCCTGACGGCGAGGGGAAGCAATGAACCAGCCCCTCTATGTGAAACTGACGTCGCCTTTCGGCACGTTCGCCGTCGTCTGGCTCGAGGCGGGCGGAGCTCCGAGCATTCGGCAGGTGCTCCTCGCGCGCGACGGCACGTCGGGAGACAAGCGCGCTCGCGCGTCGTTCGCCGGCCTGCGGAAAGGCACCGACCCGCGCATCGAGGAGGTTGCGGCCAGGGTCCAGCGGTTCCTCGAGGGAGAAGCCCTCTCGTTCACGCTGGATCTCGTCGACTTCGGACGCTGCTCGCCCTTCCAGCGCCGCGTCATCCTTGCGGAGCACGGGATTCCACGAGGCATGGTCAGCACGTACGGACGGATCTCGCGGCACCTTGGGGTCCCGGGAGCCGCGAGAGCGGTCGGCTCGGCGCTCGCGACGAACCCGTTCCCCATTGTCATCCCGTGCCACCGCGCGGTCCTGTCGGACGGGACGCTCGGGGGATACCAGGGCGGAACAGCGATGAAGCGCGCGCTCCTCGAGCTCGAGGGCGTCGATATCTCGGAATCCGGAAAGGTGATCACGAACGAGTTCTACTACTGATCGCGCAGGATGGGGGAGACCACATGGCTGAAGGAAGACGCAGGACGATCGTGCTGGCGATCGTCGCAGTCGCCGCCCTGGCGGCGTGGACAGGCATCCCGGCCGCGGCCGACGATGCGTCCGGCGACGCTCTGCCGCCGGGGGATGACCCGCGGCCGACGGTCTTCACGCGGCTGGCCGACGCGGGGGAGGCCGAGGACCACGAAGGGGCCGACCACGTGATCGTCTTCGAGAAGACGGTGAACCGCGTGAAGGAGACCGGAGTCACCTACACTGACGAGTACGTTCTCTACAAGCTCCTGACGCCCGCGGCCTGCCGCGACATGTCGGTGCGACGGTGGCACTACGAACCCTGGAGCAGCTTCGTCGACGTGCGCGAGGTGAACGTCATCCGCGGGGATGAGACGATCCCGGTCGACGTCTCCGGGGTCCACGACCTTCCGGCACCCCAGTCGGCAATCTACTGGAACGCCAGGGTCAAGACCCTCCAGATGCCTCGCCTCCAGGTGAACGACGGGATCGAGATCAGGACGTTCCGCAAGGGATACAGCTACGCGCTCCTCGACGAAGGAACCGGGGACGCCTCCGCGACGGGGGGAGACAGCCAGGACGACGACAAGTACATCCCGCCGATGCCGGGCGAGTACTTCGACATCATTAGGTTTTCCGCCACTGTGCCGATCATCGAGCGGCGCTACGAGGTAATCGTCCCCGCGGAGAAGCGGCTCCACTCGGAGACCTACAACGGACCGCTCTATGCGGGCACGAGCTACAGCGCGGACAGCACGCGATACGCGTGGTGGGGGTACGATCTCCCGCCGCGGCCGTACGAGTACAGGCAGGCCTCGGCGGGCGACGACGCCCCGAAGGTCGTTCTCGCAACCGTCGAGAGCTGGGAGGCGAAGAGCCGCTGGTTCTTCGACGTGAACGAGAGGCAGTTCGACGTGACGCCCGCGGTACAGGCGAAGGTCGACGAGATCTTCGAGGACGCGGGGCTCTCCAACGCCTCCGAGGAGGAGAAGGCCGAGGCGCTCGTGCACTGGGTCGCGCAGAACATCCGGTACAGCGGGCAGACGATGGGTGAGGGCGAGGGGTTCACGCTGCACTCGGGGGAGATGATCTTCGAGCAGCGGAGCGGCGTCTGCAAGGACATCGCCGGGATGCTCGTCACGATGATGCGCGCGGCGGGGATGGACTCGTACGCCGCGATGACGATGGCCGGAAGCCGCATCGACCTCGTCCCGGCGGATCAGTTCAACCACTGCGTCACGGCGCTCAGAAAGACCGACGGCTCGTTCGAGATGTACGACCCGACCTGGGTCCCGTACTACAACGACATCTGGTCGAAGTACGAGACCGAGCAGCAGTACCTGGTCGGGACGCCGGAGGGCGAACCGCTCGCGACGATCGACTACAGCCCGGCCGAGGAGTCGCCGCTCAAGGTGCGACACCGCGCGACGCTCTCCGAGGATGGCGCGCTCGAGGGCACGTTCCGCTTCGACGGATCGGGCGCGCTCGACGCGAGACTCCGGCGCATCGCCCAGTCGCGACGGATCGCCGACCTCGAGTACACGATGTCGGGGCTCCTCTCGCCGCTCGGCCAGGACGTCGAGATCGTGCGGTTCGACCACCCGAAACCCGACGACTTCAGCCAGAAGATGTGGATCGAGATCGAGTACCGGATCCCGGAGTTCGCGCTGCCGGTGGGAGAGGCGCTCGAGTTCCGGAGCCCAATGATGACGGTGACGCTCGCAAGCGGCTGGCTCTTCCGGGCCGGCGCCGTTCATTGGGACGACGAACGCGAGACCGAGCTCTTCCTCTGGTTCACCCAGCTCATCGATGGCGAGGAGACGATCCGACTCCCCAGCGGGTACGAGATCGAAGAGCCCGCGACGTCGGAAGAGGTCGACGAAACCTACGCGTACTTCAAGGGCGAGAGCGAGATGGACGGGAGGAGCCTCGTGGTCACGCAGCGCGCGGAGGTGCGCAGACGGCAGATCCCTCCCGACGGCTACGCGGGGTTCAAGACGGCGATCGACGAGGCGCAGGCGTTCGGCAAAGAGGTCTACCGCG
>JALGVN010000159.1 GCA_025774645.1 bacterium | reverse complement strand
ATCCTGTCGGGATTCACGGGCACATGGATGCTCCAGGTCGATAACAAGAAGTGGCCGGGCGCGTCGGCGAGCGGCGAGCGGTTCGAGTTCGTCTGGGAGTCCTTCTTCGAGGACAATTACGATGGCACGCCGGGCTCCGAAGCCTGGTACGGGTACTTCGACGGCTCGACGCTCAAGAAGACGCCGAAGTTCTACCTCGACACGGTCGAGCCCAAGGGACGACTTCAGGCCGACGCATCGCTCGTGATCATGGTGCGGGACCTCAACGGCGACGGCGTCCTGTCGCAGGCCGAGAAGGACCGCAACTGTCAGCTTACGATGACGCTCGTCGTCGATTCGTCTCGAGGCAAGGGGGTCTTCCGCAACATGTGCGGCTCGGGCGCTCTCGGTTCGGGCGACTTCAACTTCGTCGAGCCGCCCGGGGAGGACGACATCCAGATCGTGGGCAGCGTCTCCGTGGAGGAGTGTCCGTAGCGCAGGGTTGAGCCCTCCATGGGGCCACGGCGCGATGATCAAGATGGAGAGTATCGGAGGAGCCCGGGCCGTCAGGTCCGGGCTCCTTCGCGTTTCCGGAGCGTCGGAGCGGCCCAGACCGTCCTTGATGACCGCCCGAAACGGTGGTAATATCGAAGTGAGCCTACCCTGAGAGGCGGCGGAGCCGCAGCCACCGTCGCCGGATCTCTCACCCCGCTCTGCGCCCTGCGCGCAAGGAGAGACTCTCATGAAGCACGTTGCCATCCTTGTCAGCCTCATGCTCGTCATCTCGGCCACGGCCTCCGCCGTCGGTCCCGGCGCTGTGCGGCCGCCTAAGGTCGAAACACCCGCCGGGACGCCCGTCTACGAAGGGAGGGTCGGAGGCGAGGACATCCCGAACGCCGTCGTGATCCCCGGGACCCCGTTCTTCGACATCGGCAACACCTGCGGCTTCCTCGACGACTACGACGAGGTCTGTCCGTATACCGGCTCAACGTCGCCGGACGTCGTGTACTCGTTCACGCCCGAGTACGACATGTGCTACATCGTCATGCTCTGCGACTCGTACTACGACACGAAGGTCTACATCTACGAGGGGGAATACACCCCGGGCAATCCGTACGACTGCAACGACGACAACGACAACTGCTACTTGCCCCCGGTCCCGTACACCTCATGGATCAACGAGGTCATGATGATGGGAGGCGAGACCTACTACATCGTCGTCGACGGCTACGGCGGGGACTGCGGGGACTATGAACTCACGCTGGTCGAGTGCATGACGCACTGTCCGGTGGAGTGTCCGCCTGACGGCATCCCCGAGGACGAGCCCCCGTGCCACGACGGCTACGTCGACAGCTTCAACGCCGGGTGCAGTTCGATACCCATCGCGTTCTCGGAACTCGAGCCGAGTCCCGAGCTGTTCACCATGTGCGGGAAGAGCGGGAACTTCGACAACAACACCATGCGGGACACCGACTGGTACCTGCTCGATCTCACCTGCGTGCAGACCACGGTCACGGCCTGCGTCGTGGCTGAGTTTCCCGTGATGATGGGGTTCATCGACCTGCGCGACGGCTGCGACAACGTCTCGAACTTCTACAGCTACGTCCAGGCCGACTGCGGCCAGGAAGCCTGTCTCACGGAGGCGCTGCCGCCGGGCGAGTGGGTCGTGTGGGTCTCGACCAACGGATGGCCGGACTACAACTGCGACGACGGATGGAACCGCTACAACCTCACGATCGACGGGTACGAAGCCTGCGTGCCGGTGGAGTCGACGTCGTGGGGGACGGTGAAAGCGCTGTACCGGTGAGCAGACCCGCGTGGGTTCGCGGGGAGACGCGACGAGCTGATGGACGAGCCGGCCGGCACGAGAGTGCCGGCCGGTTCGCGTCCGGGGGTACCACGGACGCGCGGCTGGTGGCGGTGACCTGCCTGTCGAGGCGCAGGGGCGTACAAGCGACTGACGAAGGACATGTTGCCCGACAACGTGCGGGTCACGGGTTACGGCGTGGACGTAACGCCGCCCGGGACCACGGGTGGCGAGAACGCCGACTCCCGGACGCTCCAGACGGACGCCGGCTATTTCCTGGGCGAGACCGTCGAGAGCGAGGTCGACATCTACCTCGAGTACACCGCGGACACCGAGGGGGGAAGCTCCGGCGCCCCCGTGTGTGTTCTGGGCACGGCAGTCTCGCTCGGTATACACGAGGCGGGCGGGTGCGACCCGCCGGACGTGGGGAACGGGGGAACGAGTTTCGAGAACGATCTGGTCGAAACCGTGCTCGAGAACTACTTCCCGGGCGGCGTCTTCGTCGACGCGGGACATCCGGTGGTCCTCCAGGAGGGCACGATCTTGAGGCCCTGCCGCACCGTCGCCCTCGGCGCGGCTCTCGTGCCGGCCGGAGGAACGCTCATGGTGATCGAGGGTTCGTACAACGAGGCGGTGCTGATCGGGACCCCGATGACGATCACGGCGCCCGTGGGGCCGGCGGTGATCGGGCAGTAGCGGCACTCGGGCGGCACGGACACTGCGCTCAGGCCGAGCGGCTGGGCCTTCCGACAGATGCTGAACGGCCTCACGAACGGGCGGGATTTCTTGCCGCCCGTGTCGTGTTTTCGACGTTTTGGGCAAACCCGGAGGGGCCGACCGGGGTCAAAGATAGCGAACAAGGGAACTACTGCTGACGGTCCTTCCGACCATTGACAACCGGAGACACAGGCTTGATGGCCGGCCGATTACGGAGGCCGGTCGGGCGGGACGGGGAAGACCAGAGCCCCAGGACCGCCAAGGGAGAAAAGGCCATGAAGTTCGGACAGAGAATGAAGCGGATGAGAAGAAGCCTCGGCTACATCTTCGCCCTCGCACTCATCGTACAGATCTAAGGCGACACCCGCCCTCACGGGCGGGTGTCTCTCTTGCCCCAGCGAGTCACCGAGATGTGACAGGGTAGGGTTGAAGCGCGCGCCTCAGGGCGCGCGTCCTCTTTTTGGTCGACCCACTACTCGATCCCAGGCAGTGGCGCGGCGAGGGCTCCGGGTTGACTTCGCATGCGCTCCGTGTCAGGCTGACGGGGTGTCATGTGACGGAGGTGCGGCCCAGGTTCGAGGAGGCTCGGTGGAGCGATTCGGCGGCAGACGGTTCATCGGAGGAGCGCTCGGACCGGGAACGCTCGGAGGAGTTCTTGCGGCGCTCCTGGCGGCGCTGCTCCTGGGGGGATGCTCGGGAGGCGAGGAGTACCCGGCCCGCCACGTCGTGGTGATCTCGATCGACACGGCCCGGGCCGACCACTTCGGGTTTCTCGGGAGCGAGACCGTCGAGACGCCGAACCTGGATCAGTTCGCTGACGAGGGAGTCGTCTTCACGGACTACATGACGGTCGTCCCCACGACGCTCGCTTCGCACGTAACGCTCCTGACGGGCAAGTACCCGCACCACCACGGCGTCGCGCGGAACGGGTTCATGGTGAACCCGGACAACGAGATGCTCGCGGAGCTGCTTGCCGCGGAGGGGTTCCGCACGGCGGGCTTCGCCGGGTCGTTCGCGCTCGACAGCAGGTTCGAGTTCGCGCAGGGATTCGACCACTACGACGAGGACTTCGACGTCCTCGTCGGCGATGAAGGCGCGGACCAGAACCAGCGGACGGCCGAAGCGGTGACCGACGCCGTCATCGCCCACCTCGACGAGACGGGCGTTCGCGGCAGACTTTTCCTCTTCGCGCACTACTTCGACCCGCACAGGCCGTACGCCGCGCCCGAGCCGTTCGCGAGCCGATACGACACACTCGGGATCGAGGAGCTTCCGTCGATCCCGGCTCTCAGGAAGCGCGAGGGACTCACGTCCGAGGAGATCGAGCGCTACGCGCTCGCCTACGAGCTCCGGTACCGGGCGGAGATCGCTTACACGGACCACCACGTCGGCCGGCTCCTGGATGACCTCCGGGAGAGGGGAGTGCTCGACGACGCCATCGTGGTCGTGACGACCGACCACGGCGAGAGCCTGTGGGAGCACGGCGAGGAGTTCGACCACGGATACGGCGTCTACGACTCGACCATGCGCGCCGTGTGGGCCGTCCGTCTGCCGGGAGCGAAGAGGAGCGGAACGCGCGTGCGGGGAGTGGTGGCGAGCGTCGACGTGCTCCCGACGCTGCTCGACTTCCTCGGAATCGATGTCCCAGACGGCGTCGACGGCGAGACCGTCCCTCTCGGGACGGTGTACGAGCTCGAGCCCCGTCTGAGGTTCGGTCAGGCGACGAAACCGCGGAGGGGGCTCGAGTCCGACCCGCGGTGGACGAACATCCTGAAGGCGCGGTGCGTGCGCGACCAGAGGTTCAAGTTCATCCAGACACCCTACCTCGGAACCGAGGAGCTCTACGATCTCTCGGCGGACATCACGGAGACCAGGGACATTCTCGACGACTTCCCGCCGAGGCTGCTCGCGCGGATTGGGATGCTCAGCGACGAGCTCGAGGGGTGGGCGTTCTCAGCCGATCCGCTTCCATCGGACTTCGAGAGGTCCCAGCGTGAGGAGACGATCGAGCGACTGAGGAGCCTCGGGTATGTGAACTGACGTCCGAGACTCCGCCGCGCGCCAGACTTCCGAGACACGAAGAAGCCGCCACGTCCGTGGCGGCTTCGTTCTTCTGAGCGTGTCCGCGAGAACGCGCCCGGAGCGGTGCGCTACCTGATGTACCCGAGCGCCCGCAGACGTTCCCGCATCTCCTCGTCGATCTCGAGGTTCTCCTCGTCCGAGCGGCGGACGGCCGGCATGGCCTCCATGAGCGCGTTCACCATGCCCTGGTTCGCGGCCGCGAGGTTCTCCCTGCGCGACGGGTCGGAGGCGAGATCGTAGAGCGTCTCCGCGCCGTCGCCGGCGATGGTGAGTTCGATGTCGCCCACCCGCACCTTCGCGTACCGGACCTCGAGCGGCGCCGTGTCGAGCTCGGGGTTGAGCTTCCGGAGGTGCTTGGTGAGTTCGCTGTTGGCTCCCGCGTACTCAGAGAAGCGTGGGCGGTCCTGAGGTGAGGGCTCGCCCAGGAGCGAACGGCTGTGCGGTGTCTCCGCGTCTCCCCGGACGCCGGCCGCGTCGAGAACCGTCGCGTAGATGTCGGTGATCATGACGGGGTCGTCGCGCGTCCCGGCCGCGAGACGGCCCGGAGTTCGGACGACGAGCGGGATCTCGATGAGCGTGTCGAAGACGCCGAACTGGTGGTCGAGGAACCCGTGGTCGCCGAGGTTCTCGCCGTGGTCCGAGGTCACGATGATGATGGCGTCGTCGTAGAGGCCGTGGTCTCTGAGGAGCTGGAGCACCGAGCCCAGGTGCCTGTCGGCCGTGTGGACGTCGCCGGCGTAGAGCCTCCGCACACGCTCGAGATCGAGGTCGGCCGCGTCGACGAGTCCGGAGTTGACCTCGTGCGCGAGCCGCGACTCCACGACGTCGTTGCGCGGGATGTCCGCGAGGTGCTGCCTCCGGTACGCTTCGGGCGGGTCGTAGGGGAGGTGCGGCTCGAGGAAGTTCACGAACATCAGGAACGGGCGATCGCTCGAACGGCGCGCGAGCCAGTTCCCGACGTTGGCGACCGTCGCGAGACCACCCTGGTCGCTCCGGTTCAGGATGCCGGTGCCGCCGCCCGACTCGTCCTCCTGAATCTCGAACCCCCTGAGCATCCCCGTGAGCTGCACGGTCAGCCACGGGTTCGAGAAGAACGCCGCCGTCTCGTAGCCCGCATCGCGCAGGAGCTCGGCCGCCGTCGGAGCGTCCGACGTGAACTGCCAGTGGCGGCCGGTGCAGCGGTGCTCAGACGGAAGGAGCCCCGAGAAGAGCGAAGCGTGTGATGGAACCGTCCACGGCCCCGTCGCCCAGGCGCGGCTGAATGCGACTCCCTCTGACGCGAGCCTGTCGAGGTTCGGGGTCGAGCTGGGGGTCGAGCCCGCGCCGGAGCTACCGAGCCCCGTGTGATCGAGCCGGACCGTGTCGAGCACGACGATGATGATGTTCGGCCGCTCGGGCGCGCGCGAACAGGAGAGGGAGAGCAGGATGGCGCCGATCACGACGGCCGCGGC
>JALGVN010000158.1 GCA_025774645.1 bacterium | reverse complement strand
GAACGACTATTGGTGGGAGGCGTACGTCGCGGGGGCCCGGGTGACCGACCCCGACTCCGACGGGAACCTGCTGCCGGAGCCCGGCTACTACAGGGTCACGGGCGACCTGTTGGGCTGGAGCCACCAGGTCACGAAGGCCACGACCATCAAGGCCGACCTGACCAACCAGGCGAACGACATCCACCAGTTGAAGACGGGGTTCGAGATCGTCTACAACGAGCTGGACGTCCAGGAGCTGAGCCTCGGCAGTCTCATCCCGAGCGTCGCGGACATGGAGCAGGAGGGCTTCGAGTTCTTCAACTGGGAGCGTGCCCTGAACGACCCGGTCGAGCGGAGCCAGCACAACATCTACGACGGGTTCCCGGCGAACGGGGCGCTCTACCTGCAGGACCGGATGCGCTACGAGGGCATGATCGTGCGAGCCGGACTGCGCCTCGACTGGTCTGATCCGGGCCCGGCTTCCGGCGTGGGCGAGTACGAGATCTGGCGCGAGCGGATGAAGGCGGTCATCTCGCCGCGACTCGGCATCGCGCATCCGATCTCCGACAGGGACGCCCTGCACTTCCACTACGGCAGGTTCTACCAGATGCCTCACCTGACGGCGTACTTCACCGCCGGCGAGGATCTCGAGGGCGCGGCCGCGGGCAGGATCATCGGCTACTCCGGTCTCGAGCCCGAGGTGACGACCTCCTACCAGTTCGGCGCAGAGCACCAGTTCTCGCAGAACCTCGCGATGGACGTCACGGGATTCTACAAGGACATCTTCGGCCTCCTGGCGACCGAGAGGTTCGTGAGGGGACCGACCGAGGGTTCGGTCTACCCGTACGTCAACAAGGACTACGCGTCGGTGAGGGGCGTCGAGTTCAAGCTCACCAAGCGCTTTTCGAACTACTTCTCCGGGAACTTCACGTACACCTGGCTCAACGCGAGCGGCGTGTCGTCGGACGAGAATCAGGGCCAGCAGGCGGAGGCGATGGGGCTGCCCCGCCAGCCGCTCAGGGAGATCCCGCTCGACTGGGACGAGCGGCACGGGGTGACCGGGTTCGTCTTCTTGAGCGATCCCGGGAACTGGGAACTCACCTTCGACTACAACTACGGGAGCGGGACGCCCTACACGCCGACCTATCTCGGGCAGAAGCAGATCCTCCCCGAGCTGATCAACTCCGGCAGGCTCCCGTCCCACCAGATTCTCAACATGCGGGGCACGAAGAAGTACAAGCTCTACGGCCAGGAGTTCCGGCTCTTCTTCGAAGCCCTGAACGTGTTCGACAAGCAGAACGTCATCGGTCTCGGCGCGTACGGACCTGAGTACTACACCGAGGCCGCGGATCCTGGTGGCGCCTACGTCGAGGTCGATCCGGAGGGGGCGGAGTACCTGAAACCCCTGAACGACCCCTCGGTCTACCAGGAAGGACTGGTCATCAGGATCGGCGTCGCTATCGACTGGTAGGGCGTCCGAGACAAGAGGTCGAGCAGCTCGGCCGAGGCCGAAGCCAAACGTGCCTCGGCCGAGGTACAACTGTCGACCTGCGTTACCCGACGAGTTACGGCACGGAGGTAGTGGATGGCATTCGGCATCATTGGTACGAGGTCACGAGGCGCTCCCGGACGGGCGGAGCGCTTTCTGGCAGGAACGGCAGTTACGCTGCTCGTTGCGGCGATGATCCTCTCGGTAGCGGGTGTCGCCGGTGCGCGGATGGACAGGAGCAGCAGGGTGCGGAACGAGGGGGTCGACGAGACGCTCAACTCGCGCATCTACGCGTTCTTTGGCTGGTATCACAGCGTCGGGCAGCTCCTTCTCCACGTGTCGAACCTCGGCTACTTCGGAGACTGGGACTCAGACCTCACCGCGCCTTCCGCGGAGTGGCCTGCCGGGAGCGGTCACGAGTATCTGTACGCGGGCGGGCTCTGGGTCGGGGGCATCGTCGACAACCCGGCGACCGGTGCCAGGGACACGCTCGTCTCGGCGGCGGTCTACCAGCAGGAGTTCCGTCCGGACCCGGACGATCTCAACGCGACGATCTACTCGACGTGGGAGGGCGCGGCCAACAGCATCCGCCTCGGGGACGACGACGGCGACTGCGGCGACCACCTCTTCAATGAGCTCGAGCCCTTCATCTGGTTCGACGAGGACCCGCTGGACGCGATAGACAACGATGGCGACGGCCTGATCGACGAGGACTTCTCGGCCATCTCGCAGCAGATGTACAGGACGCAGTACACCGACACCTACGTCGAGGACGTCAACGAGAACGCTCAGCCGGGCGACGAGCACACGAGCCTCGGGCTCGTCGTGCTTCAGGAGAGCTACCAGTGGACGAGCGATCTCACCGACGACTTCGTCGGCATCGACTTCACCGTGGTCAACGTCGGCGAGGACACCATCGAGATGGCCTACATCGGGTTCATGGTCGACGCCGACGTGGGACCCATCTCAGACGAGTTTGCGATCTACCTCGATGACCGAGGTGGCTTCATCGACACGACCGTCGTGCACGTGAACCCGAACGACCCGGAGGCCGTCGACACCCTCTCGATGTCGATCGCCTACATGTACGACGACCCGTACGGCGAGGACGGCAACGCCGCGAGGGGTTACGTCGGCTGCATGTTCCTCGGCCACCCGACTATGAAGCCCACCGACGTTCCAAACGACGAGTTCCCGGCGGTCCCGACCGAGGTCAGGGTCCACGCCTTCTCGATCTGGTCGAGCGGCACGGAAGATCCCAACCACGACCGCGACAGGTATCGCCTCCTTCGCGGTCAGGTCGACTACCCGCTCTTGAACGGAATCGACGACAACAACAACGGTCTGATCGACGAGGAGTGGGAGTGGCGGGTCAACATCGACCGGAACGCCGACTCCCCGCAGGACTGGCGGTTCATGCTCTCAGCGGGCCCCTTCGCGCAGATCGTGCCCGGCGACACGCTCTCGTTCCAGTACGCCTTCGTGGTCGGTACGGGGCTCGAAGGAATGCTCGAGAACGCGGCGACCGCGCAGCAGATCTACAACGGCGTCTGGCAGGAGATCCCGAACTGCATCGGTCTGCAGGAGAGCGTCCTCGTTCACTGGGTGGCCGACACGCCTCCGCCTCCGCCGAACCAGGAAATCACGGCGGCCGACCAGTCCGTCCGCCTCGAGTGGGACGACTATCCCGAGACCGTGGAGGACCCGCTCACGAGGGTCAGGGACTTCTACGGGTACCAGGTGTGGAAAGCTGTCGGCTGGACGCGGGAGTCGAACGAGCCGAAGGACCAGGATTGGCAGCTCATTTTGGACATCGACCGGTCCGACAACGGCGCCGAGCTGGAGGAGTACGACACCGGGCTGAACGGGATCGGCAAGTACACGTTTGTCGACCAGAACGTGAAGAACGGGTTCGTCTACTGGTATTCGGTGACCGCCTACGACAGCACGGCGGAGGGCTACCACTTCGGGAAATTCAGTCAGATCAAGACGCTCGTCACGCCGAGCTCGGGCGTGAACAGCTCGCTGGACGACATCATCGTCGTGCCGAACCCGTACGTCAACCACCCGTACATGGCTCGGTGGAACCTCCAGCCGAGCGACGCCGACCCGACGGGCGAGAAGCTCTGCTTCCAGAACCTCCCGCGCGACTCGGTCGTCAGGATCTACTCGCTCGGAGGGGAGCTCGTCCAGACTCTGCGGCTCGACGCGGAGGAGACGGGTGGCGACGCGTGCTGGAACATGATCTCGCGCAACGACCAGATCGTCGTGAGCGGAGTCTATCTGTACCACGTCGACTCACCGATCGGTGAGAAGGTCGGCAAGTTCGTCGTCATCAAGTAACGGAACGAAGCCGAGGTGGGGGGCTCACCGGAAGTCGGGCGGCGGAAGGAGGACGGTTCTTGATCAGAAAGCTTCTGTTGACACTGTTGGCGCTTTCGGTGCTCGCCTCGCAGGTGTCTGCGACGGAGATGTTCGAGAAAGTGGGCACCGTGGGGCTTCAGTTCCTCGAGATCGGCGCAGGGCCGCGGGGTGTCGGGATGGGGGAGGCGGTCGTCGGTGCGTCCACAGGCATCGAGGCGGTCTACTGGAACCCGGCCGGTCTGCGCACAATCACGCGGCCGACGTTGCTCCTGGCGTACGGCACGTGGCCGGCAGACATATCGCACCAGTTCATGGCGTACGCGATGCCGACGTCGTTCGTCCCGGGCATCTTCGCCGTCAGCGTCACCGCTCTTCAGATGGACCCGATGGTGATCCGGACGGCCGACAGCCCGGACGGCGTGGGCGTCATGTTCGACCCCGGCGATCTTGCGATCGGCCTGACCTACGCGAGGATCTTCACCGACAAGTTCTCGGCGGGCGGAACGCTCAAGTGGTTCCATTCGGGGCTGGCCGACCTGTCCGTTCTGGGCGAGCCGGGTCTTCAGGACTACTACGTCGAGGGCTTCGTGGGCGACTTCGGGACGCTCTACGACACCGGGTTCCAGTCGCTCAAGATCGGTCTGATGATCCAGAACATGGGTCCGGAGGTGACGTACGACAACGTGCCCGTACCGCTGCCCGCGACGTTCAAGTTCGGGATCTCGATGAACATCTTCGAGACGCCCGGGCAGGCGATCACGGTCGCAGCGGAGTTCCGGCATCCGTCCGACACGAGCGAGAAGATCCTCGTCGGTGCGGAGTACAACCTGAGGCAGCTGTACTTCCTCAGGGCCGGGTACAAATCGAATTTCGACGAGGAGAGCTTCACGGCGGGTGGTGGTGTGAGGGTTGGGGTGGGCTCCTTCGGCGACATCGGCGTCGATTACAGCTATTCCGACTTCGGACACCTCGGCGGAGTCCACCGCCTCGGCCTCATCGCCGAGTTCTAGGTGACCGCCGCCCGACGGTTCTGCGCCCGGTTGCCCGTCCGTCAACGGGCCGCCGACAGGGGGCAGGTGAAAGGAGTACCCATTTGCGCAGATGCGTGCTCATCGTAGGCGCGCTCTTCCTGGTGCTCTCGGTCCCGGGAATCGTCCACGCGGGTGGGGCGGGGACGTACCTCGCCGCGTTCCTCGACTCGGACGGCGGGGCCAGACAGCTCGGGATGGGCGGTGCGTTCACCGGACTCGCCGACGATGCTCTGAGCGTGTACTACAACCCGGCCGGCCTCAAGTTCGTCGAGGGAAGCGAGATTCACATCGACACGTCGGCCTGGGCGGGCGGCCTTAGCTACCAGCATCTGGCCTACGGCTTCCGTCACAGCACCCTCCCGGGCATCTTCGGCATCAGCTGGGTCGTAATGCAGATGAGTCCCTACGCCGAGCTGACTGAGTACTACGACCCCGACAGTGAGTTCGGCGTCGGCACTCTGAGCAACGTCGACGGCGGTGACATGGCCTTCGGCGGATCCTACTGCTGGGATTTCGGCGACGGACTCTCGGTGGCCGGCACCGCCAAGTGGTATCACCTTGCGATGGACGAGGCGTTCTGCGAGGGGCTCGCGTTCGATGCCGGCGTGTTGTGGGAGACGCGGTTCAGGAACCTCCGTCTGGGAGCGTCGGTGATGAACCTCGGACCCGACGACCGGTGGGCGAACACCGGCAGCGATTCCAACATCGGTGAGAGCTTCCCCCTGCCGAGGAGTTTCCGCGCGGGGGCCTCGATGAGAGTCTACGACATCGTGACACACCGGCTCACCGTGGCGGCCGACTACAATTACCCGCCCGAGGGCGACCACCGCTTCATGTTCGGTGGGGAGTACACGTTCAACAAGGGGAAGGTGTTCGCGTTCGGCCGGGCCGGCTACCGTGTCGGGTACGACGAGGGGGCGCTGACGCTAGGGCTGGGGCTCAAGTTCCCGACGAGCTCGGAGGCCGACGCGCGAATCGACTACTCCTGGGAGGACATGGAGAACGTCCCGGACATCCACAGGGTCGGGGTGGCGTTCCTGTTCTAGCCGACGAGCAAGCGCGGACCCGAGGCGGGCCCCGCGATCGAGCATAGAGAGACGCCCGAGGACTTGTGTCCTCGGGCGTCGTCGTCTGCAGGGGCTCTGCTGCCGGCCCTCGGCGAGCCGGACCGGGGAGAAGACCTCTACCGCGGCATCTCTTCCCCGAAGAGCTCCATCAC
>JALGVN010000157.1 GCA_025774645.1 bacterium | reverse complement strand
CCCCGGGATGAACCGCGCCACGGCGTCGGCCACGACCATGGCCGCGAGTTCCCCGCCCGTCACGACGTAGTCTCCGATCGAGATCTCGTGCGTCGCGAGTGCGGCGACCCGCTCGTCGACGCCCTTGTAGCGGCCGCAGACGAGCACCAGGCGGTCGAAGCCCGAGAGCTCCTCCGCCAGCGCGTGGTCGAAGAGCCGCCCGCGCGCCGACAGGAGCACGACCGCGTACTCCCCGTCATTCCCGGCGTCCCCCGGAACGGTCTCCCCGAGGACGGATTCGAGTGCGTCAAAGATCGGTTCCGGCTTCATCACCATCCCGCTGCCGCCACCGTACTGGTAGTCGTCGGCGGTCCGGTGCGCGTCGGTTGCGTGGTCCCTGATGTTCGTGAGCCGGATCGACAGAAGACCGCGGTCGCGGGCCTTCTGGAGTATGCTCTCGCTCAGCGGGCCCTCGAACATCTCGGGAAACAGCGTGAGAATGTCGATCCTCACCCGGCCCCCTATCTCAGGCCCTCGATCAGGTGAACCACCATCTTCGCGGCCACGACGTCCACTTGCCTCACCACTTCCTCCGTCGCGGGAAGCAGAATCTCGCCGTCCGCTCCCCTCACCACGTACACGTCGTTCGCCGGCTGGTGCATCACCTCGGCCAGCTGCCCGAGGTGTTCTCCCTCTTCCGTGTAGACGTCGATCCCGAGGATGTCCTGCACGAGCCAGCGGTCGTCCCCGAGTTCTCCGACCTGTTCCCTCGAGAGCCAGAGCGCGTTACCCCTGAGGCTCTCGGCGGCATCACGCGAGTCGAAGCCGGCGAACCTGACGATGAGCCGGCCCTTGTGCTCCCGGGCCTGCTCCACGACGAGGACCCTCTCCTCTCCCCGCGGTGTCGTCGTGCGGATCTCCATCTCCTCGACCACGAGTTCCAGGAGATCCGCCTTGATGTCGACGGTTACTTCTCCCTTGATGCCGTGTGGCCGCGTGACGGCGCCCGCCTCGATCCAGTTGTCGAGTTCCTTCATTCGGCAGTCCCGGGTCGGCCGCCGCGGCCGAAGAAGCCCGCAGGCTCTCTAGTCTATGATCTCGACGGTCGCCTTCTTCTCGTTCTTGGTCGCTGCCGCGCCGATGATCGCGCGGAGCGCCTTGGCGGTGCGACCGTTCTTTCCAATGACGCGACCCTTGTCGTCGTCGGCGACTCTGACTTCGTAGACAATCATGTCGCCCTTCTGCGTCTGGGTCACCTGCACGTCATCGGGACTGGTGACGAGTCCGCGCGCCACGTACTCGACCAGCTCCTTCAGCGAAGACTCAACGTCGTCTACGTGGTCGACGCTTTCGACGGTTCTGGTTTCGTCTTCGAACATTTCGTAGACCTTTCTGGGAGACTAGGTAGTCAATCTCCGGCCCGAAGGTCGTCAGGAGGGCCGGCCGGCGTTTCCGCCGGACGCTTGCTGCCGGCGCCTCTGGCACGGAGTTGTCTCCTTCGCCTTTCCCCCTTTGCGTGGTAACACATGAGTACGGATCGGGGTCGGGGGCGACACCCTTCTCTTCGGGTGCCTACTCCTTCGTTTCCTTGGCCCCCTCGTCGGCCGACGCCTCCGCCGGAACCTCAGCCGTTTCTGGTTCTGCCGCCGGTTCGGCAGCCGCCTCTTCGGGTGCTTCGTCAGCGGGAGCGGGCTCTTCCGGAACTTCCGGCGCAGCCTCGGGTTCAGTCGCCTCGACGGCATCCTCCGTGGTCGTCTCGACGGCCTCTTCCGTGGTCTCCCCGGCGGTCGCCTCGACGGTCTCCTCGGGGCTCGCCTCGGGAGTCTCCTCGGCCGGCGTCTCGGCAGGCTCCTCGATCTTCTCTTCAGCCTTCGCCTCGTCGGCCTTCTCCTCGGCCTTCTGCGCCTTCGCCTCTTCCTTCTTCCTCCGCTGCATCGACGCCTGCGCCTCGAGACGCTTCCGGGCGTCGTCCTCGATGTGCCCTAGCTCATCGAGCGACTTGCCCTTCTTCATCTCGTGCCAGGTCTGCATGATCCCGATGCGGGAGAAGAGGGACCTCACCGTCTCGGACGGCTGGGCTCCCTTCCCGAGCCATCCGATCGCCTTCTCGGTGTCGATCTTGATGTCCGGCGGGTTCTTGAGCGGATCGTAGTAACCGAGCTGCTCGATGAACCGCCCGTCCCTGGGCGCCCTCGAATCGGCGGCGACGATCCGGAAGAAGGCCATGTGCTTCGCGCCCTTCCGCTGAAGCCTCAGTCTAACTGCCACCTGCTATCCTCCTCCTCGTTCCAGTGTACGAACGCTGTTCCCTGTCTCGTCTCCCGTCTCGTCCGGCGCGCCCCTCCCGGGCTCACATCCCGAAGGGTGGCGACATGGGGAGCTTCCCGCCTTTCCCCATCTTCCCGAACTGCTTCATCATCTTCTTCATCGTCTCGAACTGCTTCATGAGACGGTTCACGTCCTGAATGGTCGTCCCGCTGCCTCGCGCGATCCTCTTCCGCCGGCTCCCGTCGAGGACGTTCGGGTGGCGCCGCTCGTCGGGCGTCATCGAGCTGATGATCGCCTCGACCCTGCCGAGCGCTCCCTCGTCGACGTCCATCTGCCCGACCTTGCTCATCCCTGGGATCATCCCCATGAGCTGGTCCAGGGGGCCCATTTTCTTCACGGCCTGGAGCTGGTCGAAGAAGTCCTCCAGCGTGAAGCTCTGCTTCAGGAGCTTCTCCTCGAGTTTCGCTGCCTGCTCGAGGTCGGTCGACTCCTGGACCCTCTCGACGAGCGTCACGACGTCGCCCATCCCGAGGATCCGTGACGCCATGCGGTCCGGATGGAACGTCTCGAGCGCGTCCAGCTTCTCGCCCACGCCCGCGAACTTGATCGGCTTCCCCGTCACCGCCCTGAGCGAGACCGCCGCGCCACCGCGCGTGTCGCCGTCGAGCTTGCTCAGAACCGCCCCGGTGAAGTCGAGCCGCTCCACGAACTCGCCCGCGACGTTCACCGCGTCCTGTCCCGTCATGCTGTCGAGGACGAGCAGCACTTCCTCAGGAGAGGTCGCCTCCCGGATCCGCTCGAGCTCGGCCATCATCTCCTCGTCGACGTGGAGCCTCCCGGCTGTGTCCAGGATCACCACGTCCGACCCACCCGACCGCGCCTCGGCGACCGCGCCCTCGCAGATCGAGACCGGGTCGGCTCCCGCGCGCCCTCGGTATGCGGGTACGCCGAGCTGCGCCGCGAGCTTCTCGAGCTGGTCCTGCGCGGCCGGCCTGTACGTGTCGGCCGCGGCGAGGAGCGGGCTCTTCCCGCGCTTCCGGAGATACCGCGCGAGCTTCGCGCAGAACGTCGTCTTCCCCGAGCCCTGGAGACCGACGACCATGATCACCGCCGGCGACGTCGACGGCATCCGGAACGGTTCGCCGTCACCGCCGAGGAGCCGAACGAGCTCCTCGTGCACGACCCTCACCACCTGCTGCCCCGGGGTGAGGCTCCGAAGAACCTCGTCGCCGATTGCGCGCGCCTTCACGTCGTCGACGAAGCTGCGCGCGACCTTGAAGTTGACGTCGGCTTCCAGAAGGGCCCGCCTCACCTCACGCAGGGCCTCCTCGATGTTCGCTTCCGAGAGCTTGCCCCGCCCGGTGAGCGACTTGAAAGCGCTCTGGAATCGTTCCGAAAGCTGGTCGAACATCCGCGCTCACCGACTCCGGTCGCTGGACGTGCAAAAACACATGCCCGGGCAGAGCCGTTTCGACTCCGGGCTTGCAAATGGTTGAGCCTTGAGAATATACCAAAGAGCCGGGCGTCGCGCAAGCGAAAAGGGCGTCCAGGGGGCCTTCTGTCGGCCCGATGACCGCCCCTGGACGTGCAGGAGGGCGGCCCACAGGACCGCCCTCCTGTTGTCTGATGAATCTGTCGCACCCGGTCGCCGGCCCGCTTCCGGGCGGTCTGGCGCCCGATCCCCCTACCGGTAGGTCCCCTTGATGGCGCCCCAGGTCTGCGTCTCCACCGGCGAGCAGTTGATCATGGCGTACGTCTGGCAGCAGGATACGTTCCCCTCATCGTCGGTCACGCAGAGGGTCACGATGAAGAACCCCTCCTCGGTGTAGCTGTGGGACGGGGCCGGCCCGGAGCCGACGCCGCCGTCGCCGAAGTCCCAGTCCCAGCTGACGATCTCACCGTCGGGGTCGGACGACGCGGAGCCGTCGAACTCGAGCGGAGCGAACCCGTAGCCCCAGTACGGACCGCCGATCTCGCAGACCGGGGGCTCACCCGGTACGCCCTCGAGCCGGTAGCAGAAGTTGTCGAAGCCGATTCCGCCCCCATCGTCGTTGTGGATCGAGATGCCGCCGATGTCGGCGACGCCGCCGATCCTCCGGAACGCGACCGTCCTCTCGTCGAGATCCGTCAGAGTGAACGTGTCGAGATGGGTGCCGTCCCGCTTGAAGAAGTTCACCCAGGCGTTGCCCTGGTTCCCGCCCATGATGTCGAACCCGATCATCGACTGGTCGACGTCGAAGAGGACCGCGATGGCTCCCTCTCCGATAGCCGTGAAGCTCGGCCACCGCCAGAACCCGAGGCCCCCGACGATCTGGCTGTGCCAGCTGTTGTCGTACGCGATGACGAGGTTCTCCTCCGGGGGACCGGCCATGAGCACGAGCGGGCCCACCGGCAGTTCCGTCAGGACGTCGTGGTCGCCGTCGATGACCACGATCTGGCCGTCGAAGTGCTCGCCGAAGCCCGCGCCCTGGACCACGATCAGCTCGTCGTAGTTCGTGCCCGGCGGCGGACCGCCCGGGAGAAGCTCGAACCCGATGAACGCCTCGCACGAGAGCGAGTCCGGGGACATCGTCGCAATCTCACCGCGGAGCGATCCCTCGGGGACGCTGGCCGGCAGCATCGACTCACCGGTCGGCTCGAACATGCCGCCCGCGGCGGCGACCCCTGACCCCATGGCCAGGATCGCCAGCGCCAGCCAGACGGCGACGGTCGGAGTGGTCTTAGCCATTGTCAGTGTTCCTCCCTTCCGCGCTCGAGGTGCCCTACGGAGACCCCGCAGACCGAATCGTCGCGAGGTCCCTTCGGGGCCCACCCTCCGCGCACAGGTTCCTTGTGTGAGGCAGATTCCACTTGTGCACTCGACCCTCGCCCAGGGCTCACTGCCGCCTCTCCCTCACGAACGGTCGTCCCCGGTGAGACAGGTGCAGGAATCACGCCCGGCGAGCGTGGATATCGAGATGACGTAGCGATTATAGCAAAGGGGAGCAAAGGACGGAAGTCGGAAGTTGTCGAGCAAACTCCGGAAGCAGACCCGCGGAGGGCCGAGAACAGCACCGGGAGGGCCCTGCGGAGCGTCTCCCGTGGGGCGTCAGACGAGCGCTCTCTCGCCGGCGGACCTGATCTCCCGCAGGGCGGCGGCGGGATCGTCGGCCCCGAAGATGGCCGAGGCGGCCACCAGGACCTCTCCTCCGTTCTCCACGACGGTCCCGGCGTTCGAGGGACCGACGCCGCCGTCCACCTCGATCAGGAACTCGAGGCCGCGATCGCGCTTCCAGCCCGCGACGGTCCTGAGCTTCGGCATGACGTCGCCGATGAAGCTCTGGCCCGCAAACCCGGGATTGACGGTCATGACGAGGGCGAGGTCGATTCCAGAGATGAACGATTCGAGCTGCTCCGCCGGGTTCGGGGGGTTCACCGCGAGTCCGGCCTTTCCGCCGAGGCCGTGGATCGTGTCGATGAGCGCGCCGGGATCAGAACTCGCCTCGCTGTGGAAGACGATGTAGTCGGCGCCCGCGTCGAAGAAGACGGAAGCGTACTGCTCCGGATCGGTGACCATCAGATGCGCGTCGATCGGCAGGGAGGTAACGCTCCGAACGGCCTTCACGATGACCGGGCCGAGCGTGAGGTTGGGAACGAAGTGCCCGTCCATGACGTCGATGTGAATCATGTCGGCGCCGGCGTCCTCGACGAGCGCGATCGCCTCGCCGAGCCTGGTGAAGTCGGCCGCGAGAATGGAAGGTGAGATCAGGACCCTGGCTTCGTTCATGTGACCCGCCGCTCCTCTCGCAAGAGCTCTCGCCCGGAACCGCCGCGCTCTCCCGCGCGGCGCGCGATCGATCGCTACCCCTTCCCCACCCTCAGCGTGACGCCCAC
>JALGVN010000156.1 GCA_025774645.1 bacterium | reverse complement strand
GGGGTCTCGTGGGTGCTCCGCGGATACTCACTCCGGGGCATTCAGGTGGCCCAGGCCATGCTGGCAGCACTGACATGCGTGGTCATGTACTTCATCTTCCGCGAGGTCCTCGACGCGGGGGCGGCGAAGTACGCGGGTCTTGCCTGCGCCGTCTCCCCGATGGCCATCTGGTACGTGCCGCGGCTCTGGACGGAGACCCTGCTGACGCTCATGCTCGCCCTGTTCTCACTGAGCCTCATCAGGGCCATGCGGCGTCCGACGGTGGCCAGGATGTGTCTCTGCGGGCTGGCAGTCGGCGCGCTCGCGCTCACCAAGGGCATCGGTCTCGTGTTCGTCATCGTCGTGCCCGGTCTGCTTCTAGTGATGTTCCGGCGCGACGGACTTCGCTGGGGAGCCCTGTTCCTGCTGTGTGCGGCACTCCTGATCGCCCCCTGGACGTACCGGAATTTCAGGAGAGCAGACCAGTTCCTTCCGATCCACACGAACGGGGGGATCACGCTCTACCTCGGGAACGGATTCACTCGCCACTGGCCCGAGTCGCCACTCTCCTACGTCGATCTCATGGCGATGACGATCGATGACATAACCGAGACGATCGGCACACAGGAAGTTCTCCTACGGGACCAGGTGGAGCACGACAACATACTCAGGCGGGCGGCGCTCGCGGAATTCGGGGCCGACCCGCTTCTTCTGCCTCGGAAGATCCTGACACAGAGTCTCACCTTCTGGTATCTGTCTGCCACCCCCTCGAGGAGCGTCGCCATCGGACTGGTTCAGCTGCCGGTGTTAGTACTGGGGATCGCCGGGGTCGTCCTGGCCTTCCGCCGTCGGTCCTGGGCGCTGGCGCTCCTCATACCGGTGCTCGGCATCATGGGTGTTGGAGTGATGCTGCTCGCGTTCGCCAGACTCTCAGCCACGGTGACTCCGTACGTGCTGGGGGTGGCCGTGTACGCTCTGTCCGCTACGAGAGCGTTGCCTCAGACAGGAGACTCGGGCGGTCCGGCAGTGTGACGGCCGGGCCGGACTGGATCCCAATCTGCCCAACGAGCGGGTGCGGGTTAGGCACACCGGCGTTTGGCGTGCACCTCCGAGGGACCCCTCCCGACCCCTTGCCGTACCCCCTCATTCGTGTTATAATGGTAACTGATTGCATGAAGGTAAGTTAGCTGAGGCGACCCGACGAGAGTTCTGTTCGGGAGCGGCTCCGGCATGAATGGTGCGGCCGGGACACGGTTGCCTCTCGGGCACGGAGGAACGGATGCGGAACACGGATGCGAGACTGTGGCGGGCACTCTGTCTGGCCGTGATCGCGGGGATCGTGATCACCTCGGCGAGCGCTGTGGCGGGCGCGGGTGAGCCTGTGAAGCTCTGGGTCTTCTTCGAGGACAAGGCCCTGACGCGAGCCGGCGAGCTGTCGGCGATTCAGGAGTTCGAGTCGACGCTCTCCGAGCGGGCTCTCTGGCGACGGGGGAAGGTGGGGATGGAGGTCAACGTGAATGACCTCCCGGTCGCGCAAGCGTACATTGAGGCCGTCGAGGCGACCGGGGTCGACCTGATATCGCAGAGCCGCTGGCTGAACGCGGTCTCGGTGTTCGCTGACGAAGAGCAGGCTGCGGTCATCGCGGCGCTGCCATTCGTCAGGGACATGCGGCCGGTCGCGCGCGCGACGAAGCAGCTGCCGCGCTTCGAAGACGTGGGGGAGATGTCGAGCCCACGAGGCGGCGGCACTCGCATCGACTACGGGGACTCGTACGGACAGCTGGAGCAGATCCAGGTCACCGATCTCCAGGACGAGGGCTTCGACGGGACCGGCGTCATCATCGCGATGCTCGACACCGGCTTCGACGTCGACCATGAGGCGTACCGCCACCTGGATCTCATCGCGACGTGGGACTTCATCAACGACGACGAGAACGTCGCCAACGAGGAGGGCGATCCTCCTGGGCAGGACTCCCATGGCACCGCGACGCTGTCGTGCGTGGGCGCCATGAAGGACGGAGTGATCTACGGCGGTTCGTACAACGCGAGCTTCATTCTCTGTAAGACCGAGATCACCGGAGATGAGATCCAGATCGAGGAGGATTACTGGGTAGAGGGGATCGAGTGGGCGGAGACCCTCGGGGCCGACCTCGCGTCGAGCTCGCTCGGCTACTTCTACTGGTACACGTACGAGGACATGGACGGAAACACCGCCGTGACGACGATCGCCGCGGACATGGCGGTCGCGCGCGGGATGGTCGTGATCACCTCGATGGGAAACGAGGGAGGGAGCGACTGGAAGTACATGATCGCCCCGGCGGACGGCGACAGCGTGCTCGGAATAGGAGCCGTCGACCCCGACGGCGAGCGCGTGTACTTCAGCTCGGTCGGACCGACCTACGACGGGCGGATCAAACCGGACGTCATGGCGCAAGGAGTGGAAGTCCTCGTCGCGACATCGACGGACACGAACTCCTACACGAACGCCGGGGGGACATCGTTCTCCTGTCCGCTCACGAGCGGAGCCACGGGGCTTCTTCTCCAGGGACACCCGGACTGGACGCCGATCGACGTGATCGAGGCGCTCCGCTCGACGGCCACAATGAGCGCTTCGCCGGACACACTGATGGGGTGGGGGGTCGTGCAGGCGAGCGACGCGATGTACTCGGTACCTCTCGGCGTTGATGAGGGCGAGGAACTCGCGGCGCCGGTGCTCGTCTGGAGCAGCAAGAACCCCGTGTCTCGCGAGAGCGTCTTCACGTATCAGGTTCCCGCGACCTCGCGCGTCCATCTCGCGGTCTACGACGTCACGGGCCGCAGGGTCCGGACGCTCTACGACGGTGACAGACACGCGGGTGAGTACTCCGCTCGGTGGGACGGCAGGGATTCCGGTGGAGAAGGCGTCGCGAGCGGCATCTACTTCTGCAGGCTGACGGCCGGGAAGCGCACGGCCTCCGCGAAGGTCACCCTCGTGCGGTAGCACGGACCAGAACCGCACACAAAACGAACGACCCTCGGCCCCCGGCCTCGCGCCGGGGGCCGCTCACGTCCACGAGTCGCGACCCCGGGGCGAGGTGGCAGACGGTCCTCCGGCAGAAAGCGACTGCGCGGGGTGGTACGGTGGTGCTAGACTCACTCCCAGCGCGGTCCGCCACGACCGCTGCAGCCGACCGGAAGAGGGGAAACCGATGCTCAGCCTGCGGAGGATGATCGCCACCCGGGTTCTCGACCCGATCATCTGGAAACGCAAGAAGATGCCGATCGGCATCCGGCTCCGCGAGTTCCGCGCCCAGCAATGGGACGCCCCCGAGGTCTTCGCGGAGCGACAGGCGCGGAAGCTCGCCGACCTCCTCGTTCACACGGTGACACGGATCCCCTACTACCGAGAGCGCCTGGGCGACCTCAGCCCGGAGGCGATCCGCGCCGACCCGCACGGGAGTCTCCTGAGGTTCCCGATCCTCGAGCGGGAGATGGTGCGCGACCACCTCGACGACCTCTACATCGATATGGGCCGCGGGGTTATCCGCGACCACACGAGCGGCTCGACGGGGATGCCGCTCAACTTCATCCGGGACAGGGAGTCGGTCGGTGCCGGTCTCGCAACGACACAGCTGTCGCAGGACTGGGCGGGTGTGGCGCGCGGGGAGAGGCGCATCAGGTTCTGGGGCTCCGCGTTCGACCTCGAAGCTGCGCGCTCTCCCATGAACCGGCTTCTGAATCTCATCTACGCCCGGACGGTGCTCGACTCGTACGAGATGAACGACGAGGTCACGCGGGAGTACATCGCCTTCCTGAAACGTCGGCCTCCGGTCATACTCGAGGGGTATCCGTCGGCGCTCTACGAGGTCGCGCTCTTCGCCGAGGGGAACGGCATCGAGGTGCCGAGTCCTCGGGCGATCGTCGTGTCGGGCGCGATGGTCTACGATCACATGCGGAAGAAGATCGAGGAGGTCTTCCACGCGCCGGTCTTTAACCTCTACGGGAACCGCGAGATTGGGGCCCTGAGCGCGGAATGCGAGCAGCACGACGGCATGCACGTGTGTGGGGAGACGGTGATCCTCGAGGTGGTCGACGAGAACAACACGCGAGTCCCGGACGGTGTTGAGGGAGATGTCATCGCCACGCACTTCTGGAACTACACGATGCCGTTCGTCCGCTACCGGACGGGCGACCGCGGGGTGATGGGGGCGAGGCGCTGTGAGTGCGGCCGCGTGTATCCGTTTCTCGAGAGAGTCATAGGGAGAACGGGGGCGTGCTTCGTGCGCCGCGACGGGACCGTGATCATCCCCGAGTTCTTCGTCCAGCTCCTCGCGTGGGAGATCGACTCCCCGGACATCCGGAAGTTCCAGGTCGTCCAGGAGGACGTCGATCGGATCACGGTGAGGATGGTCCCGCAGCCCGGCAGAGACGGCTACTCCGAGGACGACAGGATCTCGATCAGGCGGCGCGTGTCCGAGGGGATGAACGCCCCCGTCGATGTTGACTTCGTCGTGGTCGATGACATCCCGCCGAGCCAAAGCGGGAAGTACCACTTCACGATTTCGAAGGTCGTCGGCGCCGACCGATCCGGATAGCAGACTGGCGGAAGAGGATTCGAGATGATCGGATTGCGCAGAGCGCTCGCCACGAAGGTCGTCGACCCCCTGGTCTGGAAGGCCAAGGGCATGCCGATCGGCGAGCGTCTCAACGAGTTCAGGAAGCAGCAGTGGGACGATCTCGAGACCTTCGAGCAACGACGGAACGCGCGTCTTGCGGAACTCCTCGTCCACGCGGCGGCACGCATCCCGTTTTACAGGGAGCGCGTGTCCGGGCTCAGTCCAGAAGCGATCCGGGACGACCCGCTCGGCAGTCTGGCGCGATTCCCGATCCTCGAGAAGGAGTACATCCGGGACAACCCTGACAGTCTCATGTGCGAGACGGGATACAGACTCGTCAGACAGCACACGAGCGGCTCGACGGGTATGCCGCTCTCGTTCTACCGCGACACCGACTCGCTCGGGGCGTCCCTGGCGACGACACAGCTGGCGCTCAACTGGGCGGGGGTTGAGAGAGGCGAGAGGCGGGTGAGGTTGTGGAGTCCGAGGACCGACGTAGCCAACAGGCCGCGGCTGGAGCGCTTCACGGATCGAATCCACGATCGGGTCCTGCTGGACTCCTACCTGATGACGGACGAGACCATCAGGGAGTACCTGCGCATCATTGGCGCGCGCCCTGTTGCCGCCCTCGAGGGTTACCCTGCGGCGTTCGAGGAGATCTCGCGGTTCGTCGAACGGCATCGGCTCGAGCACCCGAAGCCACGCGTTGTCATCTCCGGCGGGTCGAACCTGTACGATCACATGCGGATCAGGATATCGGAGTCGTACGGAGCGCCGGTCTTCGAAGGATACGGGAACGTCGAGGTCGGTCTCGTCAGCGCGGAGTGCGACGGCCACTGCGGCATGCACGTGATGGGCGAGACGACGATCCTTGAGGTCGTCGATGCGAGTGGACGGCCTGTGGAACCGGGAGTGGTTGGCGAACTCGTGGTAACGAACCTCTGGCAAGAGAGCATGCCGTTCGTCAGGTACCGGATGGGAGACCGCGGCATCATGAGCGACGATCGTTGCGACTGCGGGCGTCCGTATCCGCTCGTCGCCGGTGTCGTCGGAAGGAGTGGTCAGAGCTTCGTGCGGAGGAATGGAACTCTCATCATCCCCGACGTGTTCACTCACATCATCGCCAGTGAGTTTGAGACCCCGGGCGTCCGGAGATTCCAGGTAGTGCAGGAGACGCACGACCACATCGTCATTCGGTTCGTACCGGAGCGTGATATTGAGGGGTTTCCGCACGGCGTCCGCACGGGGATCTCGGCGCGGATCGGCGAGGTCATGCACGCTCCGTGCAGAGTCGATTTCGTCGTCGAGGAGAGCATCGAGACCGCCCCGAGCGGGAAGTACTTCTACGCTCTGTCGAAGGTCACGTCCGGGGCGCCTGACTGGTAGGAAGCCGAGGCGTGCTCGCCACGAAGGTCGTTGACCCTCTGGTATGGAGGGCCAAGGGCATGCCGATCGGCGAGCGCCTCGAAGAGTTCCGCAAGCAGCAGTGGGACGATCTCGAGACCTTCGAGCGACGGCGGAGCGCGCGTCTCTCGGAACTCCTCATTCACGCGGTGGCAAACGTCCCCTTCTATAGAGAACGAGTCTCGGGTCTCAGTTCGGAAGCGATCCGCTCCGATCCGCTCGGCAGCCTGGCGCGGTTCCCCATACTCGAGAAGCAGGACGTTCGCGACGACCCCGAAGGTCTCATGTGTGAGACGGGCCGCCGTCTCGTCAGACAACACACGAGCGGCTCGACCGGGGTGCCGCTCTCGTTCTACCGCGACACCGAGTCGCTGGGCGCGTCACTGGCGACGACCCAGCTCGCACTCGAGTGGGCGGGTGCGGAGCGGGGCGGAAGACGGATGAGGCTGTGGCCCTTGTCGGCCGGCGCGACGCGTCCGTCGCGCCTCCAGCGTCTCGTCGATCGGATTCACGATCGGGTCGTACTGAACACCTACCTGATGACGGACGAGACCATCCGTGAGTACCTGCGGATACTCAACGCTCGTCCGATTGCCGTCCTCGAAGGCCACCCGTCGGCGTTCGTGGAGATCGCATTCTGCGCCGAGCGCCATGGGCTCGAACTCCCGAGGCCCCGCGCCCTGGTTTCGGGAGGAGCCAATCTCTACGATCACATGCGCGAGAGGATCTCGAAGGCCTACGGGGGACCGGTTTTCAACCACTACGGGAGCTTCGAGGTCGGTCTCGTCGGCTCCGACTGCGACCGCCGCCGCGGGATGCACGTGTTCGGCGAGACGACGGTCCTCGAGGTCGTCGACGCGGACGGGAAGCCTGTCGAGCCGGGCGAGGTCGGTGAGCTCGTTGCCACGCACCTCTGGCAGACGAGCATGCCGTTCATCAGATACCGCATGGGAGACCGAGGCGCGGTGAGCGCCGAGCGCTGCGACTGCGGCAGGCCTCACCAGCTCCTGGAACGGGTCGTCGGAAGGAGTGGCCAGAGTTTCACGCGGAAGGACGGAACGCTCGTCATCCCGGACGTCTTCGCGAACATCGTCGCGAAGGATTTCGAGACCCCGGACATCCGGAAGTTCCAGGTAGTGCAGGAGGCGCACGATCACGTCGTCGTTCGGTTCGTTCCCGAACCGGGCACCGAGGGGATTCCGTCCGACCTCCGCGACAAGATCGCAGCGCGGGTCAGCGAGGTCATGTACGCCCCGTGCAGCGTCGACTTCGTCGTCGAGGAGAGCATCGAGCCCGCCCCGGGCGGGAAGTACTTCTTTGCGGTGTCCAAGGTCACAGTAGGGACGCCGGACTGGTAGGACGCGGAATCGCTCCCGGCCCCGACGCGGCCCGGCAGGGCGCCGACAAGAGAGGACGCGCGATGATTGGCTTACGCAGAGCGCTCGCCACGAAGGTCGTTGACCCTCTGGTATGGAGGGCCAAGGGCATGCCGATCGGCGAGCGCCTCGAAGAGTTCCGCAAGCA
>JALGVN010000155.1 GCA_025774645.1 bacterium | reverse complement strand
ACACCTCGCAAACATTCGCCTCGAGGTGCGGAAGGGCGGCCTGCTTGATGGCCTCGTGGTGTGCGAACCCGCAGCCGTCGGTCGCGCACCCGTGCGCGGTCACGATGAAGAACCGGCGGAACCCCTGCCTCGACCAGTCGGCCAGGAGGGACCGGAGCCCCTCGCGCAAGCCATCGAAGGAGAAGCCGGCGGTGCCGGGAACGTACCGGTCACAGGGGAGATTCACGCCGTATTCCAGCGTGGGAGCGAGCGGAATGCCGGTCTCCCCCGCGATTCTCGCGGCGAAGGCCTCGGCGATGAGTGTGTCCGTTGAGAGGGGAAGATGGGGCCCGTGCTGCTCGCAGGTCCCTATCGGCAGGACGAGGGCGTCCGAACCCTCGAGCCCGGTCCGGACCTCCTCCCAGGTCATCTCGGCGAGCTTCCTCGTCCGGTCGGGCACCACAATCCCCCTGAGTCGCGTCCCGTCAGAGCAGGAAGTCGTCCATGTCGTCGTCGGCCGACGGCCGCTCGACGACCGGGCGCTCGTCTCCATCTGACCCGCGAGGGGCAGGTCGGGTTGGCTTGTGCCGGGAACCTCCAGGCGGCCGGGAGGAAGCTCCCGGGCCCCGAGCGGCGCCGGATGCCCTCGGCGACCGTTCCGGGGGCGTCGCCACGAGCCCCGTCCACCGCGCGGTCAGATCGAGGAGCTCGCGGACGGCGGGGTCCCCGGTCTCCCAGTTCGCCTGATAGTAGACCCACCGGCCTTCCCGCTCCTCGACCGCGAGGCCGGCCTCGCGGAGCTTCCTCAGGTGATAGGAAACCTGCGGCTGCGAGAGCCCCAGCTGGGAGACGATCTCGGTGACGTTCCGCCTCCCCCCCAGGAGCACGACGAAGACCTGGAGGCGAGTCGGATCGCCCAGCTCACGGAAGACTTCAAGGGGTGCCACCATGGTGGTTGCCCGCGCTGTTGGAGAATCGCTCATCTCGCCTTCAGTGCTAGCACCACGAGGCACGGCCGTCAAGACCGGAGGCGGGCGGAACACGTCTTCCTCCCCGCGGTCCGACCGGCTACAATGGAGCCGGACGCGCCAAGCGTCCGCGCAGCAGAGGTGCGGAGCCGCGCACGTCGGTCCGAACGGGAGAGCACGCGTGACGAAGCCGAAGCAGGACGCCAGACGCAACGAGCGCGTCGACCTCAGAGGTCTCACCCTCGACGAGATCGGGGAGGCCCTCGCGAAGCTCGGCGAGCCGAAATACCGCGCCGACCAGGTGGCGGCGTGGATCTTCCCCCGCGGCGTCAGGACGTTCGAGGAGATGACCGACCTCCCGCTGACGCTCAGGGAGAAGCTCGCCCGGGACTTCAAGCTCGCCGGGACGGAGATCGTGCGCCGGGAGGCGTCCGCGATCGACGGCACGGAGAAGCTGCTGCTCCAGTACGCCGACGGCTCGTCCGTCGAGACGGTCATCCTCCGGGACTCGGACCGAACGACCGGCTGCGTTTCGACCCAGATCGGTTGCCGCTTCGGTTGCAGCTTCTGCGCGACGGGCGCGATGGGGTTCGTCAGGAACCTGTCCGCGGGCGAGATCGTCGAGCAGATGCTCGCCCTCCGGAGGAGCGTCGACCCCGAGCGCGTCTCGAACCTCGTGTTCATGGGCATGGGCGAGCCGCTCGACAACTACGACGACACACTGAAGGCGATCCGGATTGCGAACGCGACGTGGGGACTAGGGATCGGCGCGCGGCGAATGACGATCTCGACGGCGGGCATCGTGCCCGGCATCCGTCGGCTGGCCGAGGAGGACCTCCAGCTCAACCTGGCTGTCTCGCTCAACTCCCCGAAGCAGCGCCTCCGTTCGCAGATCATGCCGATCGCCGAGCGGTACTCCATCACCGAGATCATGGACGCCCTCGCAGACTACGTCCGGAGCACCGGACGGCACGTAACCCTCGAATATCTGCTCCTCAAGGACATCAACGATTCACCCGAGATGGCCATGATGCTGGCGGATCTGGCCCGCGAACTGCCTTGCAAGGTCAACCTCATCTGCTATAATGAGACTGAGAAGGCTGTGTACGCTCCCCCCTCTGACAAAACAGTTGAGCAGTTCCTCTCGATCCTGAGGGCTCGTTGCCCGACGGTAGTGAGGAGAGTCAGCCGAGGCAGCGACATCGCCGCCGGCTGCGGCCAGCTGTGCGTGCCGAAGAGGAAGAAGCGGTCGCGCTGAGCGACCGGAGGCACGGACGGCCGCAGGTTCCGGCTGCGATCGAGAGCGACCGCGCGGGGGACTTCAGTCCATCAATCGGCAGAAGAGGTTATGGTCCTAACGAAGTCGGCAGCCATCGCCGCATCGGCAGTGATCCTCGCACTCTCGGCAACGTGTGTTGCCGCAGCAGAACCCACCGTCGCCCCTGACGACACTTTCGCAGACCTCCCGGCGCTCGTCGGGAAGGTGGAGGCCGCCCTCCCGGCCGGATGGCACGTGGTCGAGACGGACACGGGCGGGACGCCGATCGGCTGGTCGGGCGAAGGCGCGGGCCTCTACATCATGATCGAGGACACCTCGACGCGGTTCTTCCACCCGAAGGGCTTCCACTACTTCTCGTTCTACCGTCTCTGGCTCATGCCATCGGACTGGGAGGGCGAGATGAGGCGCACCCCGTACGTCTCCGACTCGAGCCCCGCCTACCTCCTCGGAGTCAGCGACAGCTTCCTCGCGCTCTACCACTCGGCCGGCGGAAACGTCTGGGAGGGCGGACCGGGGGAGCTCTGCGAGGCGCTCGAACTCGACAGGATCTGTTACACCGACCTGACGAGGCGGACCGTGGATCTCGAGATCGAGGAGAAGCTCACGCGGAAGCTCGACGAGCTCCCGCAGACGGACAGGTCGATCTCCCCGCACCGTATCGTCGGCCTCACCGGCGACGGCGCGAGCCTCTACATCGAGTACATCTTCTCCCCCGACGGCGAGCGCGCGCCCGGGGAGCAGCTCGCCGCTCTGACCGAGGCGCTCGCGGGGGACGTCTTCCGGTCGCTCCCCGAGATCGAGTCCCTCTATCTTCGGCGTTGCACGGCCGACACCTACACTGATACCATCGTTCATCGGAACTAGGTGAAACTCACCTCCCCTTCCCGGTCGTCCTATGGAAGAGCTCTGTACTTGCGAGCGTCGCCGACGGCCGCTTACTGCTACTTGCGGAGGGCTTCCATGTCTGCCCGGAGAGTCGCGCTTCTCGTCCTGATCCTCGTCGTCGGAGCCTCACCTCACGTGTTCGCGCACGAGATCCCCGACGCGTTCCTCGAGATCGACGCGTCCGATTTCACGAGCATCTGCCTGGACAACGGGAGCTGCCTGGGCCCCTCGAGCAGGTTCTACTACAACCGCGTCGACGGCATGAACTTCTACCTCGGCCTCCGCTATCGCTCCGACACGCACCTTCACCCCCGCGTCCTCGCGCTCTGGGGCTGGCCGTCCTCGCGGAGCGGCAGCATGTACCAGCTCGAGTTCGAGCAGCCTCTCATCGACCAGAACAGCCTGTCGTTCGGGGTCGGGTTCTACGACAAGACCAGCGAGTCGCGCCAGGACAGGGAGCGGATCCAGGACCTCGACAACAACCTGCGGGCAATCACCGCTCGCCGGGATCTCCGCGACTACTTCACGACGGTAGGCGGGAACTTCTTCGTGAACTACCTGGTGACGCCCCAGCTGAATTTCCGCCTCGAGTACAAGAGCGAGAACCTCACGTCGCTCGACACGGCGCATAGCGTCTGGACGCTCTTCCGGAAGAGCGAGGAGTGGCGCGAGAACCCGCCGCTCATGGTGGGGGTCGAGAAGGGGCAGCGCGAGTTCGAGGGCAAGATGAAGAGCTGGGTAGGGTCGTTCGAGTACGACACGCGGGACGAGTTCGAGTACTCGGGGTGGCGCCTGCGCGGGTTCTACACGTACTCCGGCCGGAAGACCGGGGGCGACTACGACTTCCGGAGGGTCGACTTCGACGCGATGCCTTACTGGCGCATCACCGAGACCCAGACGCTGACGGTCACGGCGTGGTGGGGACTCGCCTCCGGCACCGACTACCCGTCGCAGGAGCTCTTCTACCTGGGCGGCATCGAGAACATGGCCGGCTACGGGGACAAGGAGTTCGCCGGCAAGAACGTGTTCTGGAGCAGGGTCGAGTACGGCGTGCAGATCTGGGAGGAGTTCGAGGTCATCTACTACGGCGATCTCGGCGAGGCGTGGAACGGCTCGACGGGCTTCGACTCGAGCGAGATGCTGTACGACCTCGGGATCGGGTTCAGGTGGGACTTCCCGGGGCTCGGCGATTTCAGGATCGACGCGGCGCACGCGCTCGACGACGGGCGCGACCTCCAGGTCGACTTCAGGCTCTACGTCTACTAACGCAGGTACTGGCGAAGTCCGAGAGAAGCGTATACATAGAAGGCGGCTATCAGCTGACGGTCCGGACGCGCGGACGGATCGCGTCCCCTCCTGTGGGGATGCGCTCGTCCGCGTGAGTGTCAGCGGGGCCGTTCGAACGGTCGATCGAAGGCAAGGGGGGCGAATCTCATGAAGGTGCTCGCGGTTGTACTCGCGGCGGCTCTCGCAGCGGTGGTTCTTCTGCCGGGGGCCGCGCAGGCCGACGTTTTCGGCAACACGTGGCTCCGGGGCGCAAGCTCGATCGCGCTCAACGACGACGCGACGGCCATATTCCTGAACCCGGCGGCGCTCGCGCTCTACAAGGAGACGAACGCCTACGGCTCGCTGTCGACGGCGGGAGGCAACACCGAGGGGACGGCGTTCGCCGTCAAGCTCGGTGGCCTGGGCCTCGCGTGGAACCGGCAGTACCTCTGGCAGCCGTACGACGACCCGGACATCTCGGGGGTGCGTCTCAGTGGTAAGGCGGTAGACACCTACACCCTGTCGCTCGGATTCGGACAGGACCGCAAGTGGGGGCTCGGGTTCGACTACCGCTGGTTCCGCCAGAGGTTCGGGGATTACGCGAAGTCGGGGACGTGGGACGTGGGCTTCATCTACAGGCCGGTGAACGCGCTGTCGTTCGCCTTCGCGGCGAGGAACCTCTCCGAGCCGACCCTCCCCGTGTCGATGACCGGTCAGTCGGGGAACCTCCGTGGCTGCACGTGCGAGACCTCGCTCTCCTACGTCACCGGCGTCGCGATCCGCCCCTTCGGGAACCGGATCACGTTCATGGCGGACATGAGCGTTCCGCGCGCCGACGGGTTCGACGACGCGGTCTACTCGGGCGGCATCGAGACCGAGATCATGAACGGGCTCGTCCTCCGGGGCTCGGTCCTCGACCACAGGGTGGACGGCGAACGCCAGGACGACTGGAGCGTGGGGATCTGGCTGAACGGCCTGAACTTCGCGGGCGGGTACAACACCCGGCGCTTCTCGGGCGCGTCGCACGACATCAGCACGTACGAGGCGCTCGTCACCGGCGAGCGCATGCGCACGGTCATCAAGCCGACCGGTCAGATCGCGGAGGTCAGGGTCTCGGGCCCTCTCGCCGACGTCTCCCCCGGCTGGAGCCTCTTCGGCAAGCCCACGCGCGGGGCGCAGGGCATCGTCAAGGACATCAGGACCGCATCGGAAGAGAGCTCGGTCGAGTGCATCGTCGTCCGCATCGGGAGTCTCGGCCGTCCGTTCCTCGGCGGGCCGTCCGCGCTCCTCCAGGACATCCGGGACGAGCTCGCGCGGGCGCGCGACGAGAAGGGCATGAAGATCGTCGCCTACTTCGAGCACTACGCCGGGGCGCAGGAGTACTACCTCGCATCGATCGCGGACGAGATCGTCGTGAACCCGCTGTCGGGACTCGAGGGGATCGGCACCTACGTGAACGTCCAGCGGTTCACCGGGACGACCGGGAAGCTCGGCATCGAGTGGGACTACATGGCCGCCGGGAAGTACAAGAGCACCTTCCACTCGATCGGTGCGGGACCGTTGACCGACGAGCAGCGCGAGGAGGTCCAGTCGCTCATCGACGCGAACTACATGCTGCTCCTGAACGGCATCTCCGAGGGGCGGGGCATGGACATCGAAGACGTCGCGCTTCTGAGCGACGGCCGGATGTTCACCGCGCCGGACGCCCTCGACGCCGGTCTCGTCGACCGGCTCGGCTACTACGACGACGCG
>JALGVN010000154.1 GCA_025774645.1 bacterium | reverse complement strand
GAAGGAGTGGGACCGGACGATCCCGTTCGGTCCGTTCATTGCGCTCGGAGCGATCCTCGCGACGATCTGGGGCGACGCGGCGCTCGGATGGTACATGGCGCTCCTTGGCTGAGTGCCGGGCACGGAGGCGACCGGGACCACGCCGGGGCAGGCCCGACCCAGACAGGCTCCTCAATCAGACGAAATCCACCTGGACACACACGTAGAGAGCCCCCGCGTGAGCGGGGGCTCTTCCTTGGGGAACTGCTGTGTCGGCCGCGCAGCTGCGCGTGGCCGCGTGCCGTCACGGCTCTGCCTACGCGGGCGGCGACGGCGTCACTTCCCTCCAGTTCAGCCTCGCGGCGAAGCCACCCTGGAAGAACTCCATGAGCCCGGGCGGAGCGATCTCGAAGAGCCTCGGATCGTAGTGGTAGTCCTTCATGTACCCCGTCTCGAGGATGAACTCCTCGCCGTCCCAGTAGCCGGTGCCTACCGGTCCGCGGAAGTCCTGCGCCATGCTGCCGTAGAACCTCAGGTAGCCTCGCGGATCGCCGCTGGCCCAGTTCTCTATCCTGAAGCAGTTGTTGACCGAGACCATCGCGGCGTGGACCACGACATCACTCTGGTTTGGCACGGAGTTGGAGATGTTGATGTCCGTCCCAGCAATGAGCCCGAGGAGGTCGTCGCAGTCGGGGGAGGGACCATCGGGTCCGCTGTCCCGGTAGATCACATCGTCGGTGATGTACATTGAGCCGCTCGACACGATCGAGATGAAGCCGTCCAGCACCCCCGACACGCTCAGCGCTCCGTTCACGTAGAGCACGGGCTCAGTGAGGCTCGAGATCTCCACGTCGGTCCAGTTGTCGTTCTTCCTGTAGCTCACGTAGCCGTACATGGGGAGGCCGGTCTCCTCGTTGATACGGCTCAGCTCCACCTCGTAGGTGCCGCTCACGAACACGCCGCCGCTCTGCGCCATCGACTTGAGGCCGTTGAGGTCAGGGTGGACCGGGTATTCGATCTCCGATACGCCCAGCTGGAACCCCTCCGCGAAGAGCGGGTTATCGTGGGGGGAGTTCGAGCCGAGCGTCGACTCGATGTTGTTGTGGTCGTCTCCGTTGTGGTAGAGAAACGACGCGTTGTGGTTCTGGTTGTTGTCTTCCGGTCCCCCGTAGGCGCTGGCCACGACGTCCAGGAACTGCGGATCGCCGTGGATGCTTATCTGGTCGTTCGTGAACATCGGCCCGTCGATCACGTCCCAGGTGCAGAACCAGAGGGGATTCCCCAATCCCGGCATGTGCTCTGTGTTCGTCAGGTAGAGGAAGAGCGAGATCGGCCCCATGGCCACGTCCACCTCGAGCCACCGTTCGTGCCCGTCCACGATTCCGGTCGACGCGACGGTGTAGATTCGCCGCGCGCTATCCAACGTGGTGGAATCGGGCAGGATCGACACCGTGTACGTGCCGCTCGCCAAGACGTCGGCGTCCTCGCCGAACGGATAGACCAGTCCAGCGCCCTCGGGCGGCGGGTTCTGCGCTCCGAGCCACGATTCGCCCAGGGCAAGACCCGCCTCGGCGAGGAAGAGCGCCTGCTCCCGACACCTCTCGTCGTAGACGAGGCTCTGGTCCTGCCAGCTGAACTGGAAGATGGACAGTGTGAGAATGAGGACGATCACCACGAGGAAGGCGATCATCGGCAGTATGGCACCGCGGGCGTTCCGGAGCGGCGCCGCCACAGCTCTTGTGACATCCGGTCGCGCGTACATAGCAGTTCCCCCGATACAATGACCTCCGACTCCGGGTCCAACCGGAGTCAGTCTATGGGGCAACCTGTGTGGTTCAGGAAGCCCCCCCGTTGTGTGGTCGTACGGCCAGGTCGCCCGTTTGGCGTGTCCCGACCCGTCGGAGACTACGCTCCGATCAGGGTCGTGACGGTCACGCTGTCCCGCGGCGCCGACGCGGGCCAGACGATCCTGACTTCCACCCTCTTCGCATTGACATCATCACCGGGGCTTGTCCACGAGACCTCGGTCACGTCCCAGGTGAGATTACCGATGACGTCGTTGCCGCCATCGGTATCGCCCCTGGTGTTCACGACGATGCTCGGGTTGTTGGGATGAGTGCCGCTGCTCAGATTCACACTCGTGATGTCGGTGTCGCTTCCGGCCGAGCCGTAGCCCGCCGCCATCAGCTGTTCCACCTTGCGCTCGACGAGCCGCAAGGCCATTCTGCTCTCTCCCCGCCGCGCGGCGAGGACCCTTCCGAATACGAGCGCGTCGAAGATCGGGACGATAACGATGCCGAGGATGATCACGGAGATCAGGACCTCCATGATCGTGGTGCCCGCGTCGCCGCCCCGACCCCCGATGCGCGGCAGTATACGGCGCCGCCTCGGACGTCTTCCGCGCGGGGCAGAAGCTCCAGTTCCGGCAAAGCAGGTCCGCATCCTCTCCTCCTCCGTCTCCTCGCCGTTAGTTCCTGCAGGCCACCGACGACGACATGAGGATCGCCTGGTCGTCCTGCGACTCGCCAGGCGTCTCCATCTTGTCCTTCAGCAGCACGTCGATGTTCACGGTGCCGCCTGCGGCAGTGAATCCCAGGGAGTCGACCTCTGTCACGAGAACGGTCCCGTCCATGTCGATCAGGCGGTCCTGGTCGTCCAGGTAGTAGATCGCGATCACGGAGTCGACGGTCCCAGTCCAGAAGTAGACGGTCAGCGAATCGCCTCCTCCGCTGATGTCGCAGCTGCTGGCGTCTCGGACATCGCGCACCATGATCTCCATCGCGAACGAGGCCTCCCGCTGGAGGCGCGTGAGGCTGGCGGTGCCCTCCCACGAGTGGATGGTCCCGATGTAGGTGACGACACCCGCGAGGATCACCACGAGCGTCACGCCGATCGACACGATGAGTTCCGTGAGTGTGAATCCGCGCTGGCCTCGCACGGCCGCAATCGCTTTCATGTTTGCTCCGATTCCCTTCACGTGCCTAACCCGCCTCGATCTCTCTCCACGAGAGCTTCTCGTACATGCCGGTGAGGAAGTAGCCCGGCGGCTGTACCGCGCTGAACCGCTGGTCGTAGTGGTAGTTCTTCGCGTACCCAGTTCTGATGACGACCTCGTCACCCTGGATCGTGCCCGTGCCCACGGCTCCCCTGAACTCCTGGATGACTCCGCCGTGGATCGTGAGGGTTCCCCTCGGGCTGCCGGTGTTGTAGTGCTGGGCCATGAACGATGTGCCGAGCGCCATGAGATGCGCGTGGATGTTCAGGCCGTTCGAATTCGGGTAGTTGTCCTCGATGATGATGTTCTCCTCCGAAACGAGCCCGAGGACGTCGTCGCAGCCTTCGTTGGGACCCTCGACGGGGTCGGCGTCGTGGTAGACGACGTCGCCCAGAAGGTAGGTGTCACCGCCGGAGGCGACCGTCAGCATTCCGTCGAGCGTGCCCCTGATCTGAACGTCGCCCGTCACGAAGAGGACGCCGTTGAAGGAGGAGATGTCGACGTCGGTCCACCGGCCGCCGCCCCTGCGGTAGCTCACGTATCCGATCATCGGCTGGCCGTCCACCTCCCGACCGAGCTCGATCTGGTAGCTCCCGTCCAGGTAGACGCCGCCGTCCGTCGCGATGGCCTGGAGGTCGTCCAGGTACTGCGGGAGCTCGATGGCCGAGGCGCCGAGCTCGTAGCCCTCCTCGAAGACCGGCTCGTCGTAGGGCGCGTTGGTGGGTCCGGCCGATTCCAGGTGGTTCCAGAAGCTGCCGTTGTAGTAGAGGAACGACGGGTCGTGGTCCGGATCGGGATCGTCCGGTCCGCCGAACGCGCTCGTAATGCGGCCTCCGAAGGTGGGGTCGCCGAAGATGTTGAGCTGTCCGTTCGTGTGGGCGGTCCCGTCGATGTAGTCGGCCGAGCAGAACCACACCGGGGTCGAGGAGTTGGGGAGGTGCTCGTCCTCGGTGAAGTAGATGAACTGCGCGAACGACTGCGTCATCACCTCGCGGCTCAGGACCCTCGTTCTGGTCCCTACCGTCCCGCTCGAGATGATGGTGTACCTCTTCATTGTCCCCGCTCCGTTGCCGGCGTTCGGTCGTATCGTCACGGCGTACGTGCCGTCTGCCAGCGTGTCAGGATCCGCCCCGAAGGGGTGGACGTCGGCCACTCCTGCAGGGGGGGAGGACTGCGCTTCGAGCCAACCCAGACCTCGAGCCAGCCCCGCCTCCGCCGCATAGAGCGCGCGGGACTTCTCGGCGCTCACCCTGGCAAGCGACGCGTCCTGCGCGCCGAACTGACACACCGCGGCCGCAGTGATCAGCATGATGAATGCGATGATCACCGCCGCCGTAAGTACCGATCCCGATTCGTCACTCGGATGCAATGGCGTCTTGACCATGATCGACGCCTCCCTTCGGATCGTGTGGTTCGCGGGCCCCATGAAGCGCTCTCGCCCCGTACCCCCACAGTCAGGGCGTTATCCGAGTGACCCAATATGCACAACTTGTGCCATTTCTCAAGTATTACATATTGATGTGGGCTCAGTCAAGGAGAGAATCAGGGAAGAAGTTCGCCCTCACGGCGACTGAGGGGTGTTTCAGGAAAGGTCCTGCGGCCTCGGGCACGGCGGACGCACGAAAACAGGCCCGCCGCACCGCGACGGGCCCCTGAAGGCAGAGAGCCAGATTCTGTGAGCGGCCTGCGTGAGATCGGGCAGAGGGCACGCCTCTCTACCACTCCTGCCGGATAGGCAGAGCCCCGATCCCGAGGAGCTCGCTCGGCTCCTCACCGACGGTCTCGAACTCGGAGCCGTTGACCAGCTGGAATTGCGCGGTGTCGCCCTCACGAAGAACGAACGTCTGTTCGTCGCCAACGGATATCTTCACCATCCCGCGGAGGATGAGAATGACGGTCTCGCCGGGTTCCGGAGGGCGCTCGACGCGATCTCCAGGCTTGCCCACAGAACGGAAGATGCGAAGCGTGGCCCAGGGCGGCTCGGAATTCACCTGCTCCAGGTTGACGACCTCGCCGTCCTGGTCGCAGACGAAGACCTTGGCGCGGTCCTCCTTGCGCGTGAGGATCGCGAGCGGCGTGTCCCGTTCCTCGACGAAGTGCGCGGGGCGCTCGTCGAGGGCCGACGCGATGCGTTGGAGCGCGCCGATGGTGGGAGAGGTCTTGCCGCGCTCGATCTCTGAAATGTGTGTGGCGGACATGCCGGACCGATTGGCCACGTCCTTGAGGGTCAGGTTGCGATGGAACCTCGCCATCCGGACTCGGCGCCCGACCTCCTCTTTTGTTGGCATCACAGACTCCTGGTTCAGTGTCCCACAATGGGCTGTCGGTGAGGGACGGTGGTCTCGACGGTGTCGCCCTAGACGGTGAAGAGCGTCGGCGATACGAGGATGGCCAGAAGCTCCGCGTCATCCTCCCCGATGTTCACGCCGGCGTAACCGTCGTCGAGACGCATCTGGATCGTGTCGCCCTCGCGAAGGACCTGGGGCTCGTTCGTCCCGGCCGTGATGCGGAGCATCCCTTTCGTGCATAGCAGAACGACCTCGCCCATCATGGGGTAACCGACCGTCACCTTCCCCGGCACTGCCGTCCATCTGAAGACCTGCATGTACCCGCCGGGTACTCCAGGGCTCACGATCTCGCTCTCGATGGGCTCGCCGTTTTCGGCCGCCACGAAGAACTTGCAGCGCTCACCGCCCCGCGTCACGGCTACACCCGGCAGCTTCTCCTCGCGAACGAACTGCGATGCTCTCTCCCCGAGAGCCTTCGAGATCCTCTGAAGCGCCCCGATCGTGGGGGAGGTCTTCCCTCGCTCCACCTCGGAGATGTGCGTGGCCGACATCCCACAGCGGGCGGCGACCTCCTTCAGGGTCATGCCCCGCTCGAATCGAGCGTGTCGTAGCCTGCGTCCCAAGTCCTCTTTCGTCAGCATATCGTGTCCTCCGTCTCGGCGGATGGCGTTCCTCACAGAGCCCCGCGTCGTCTCGGATCAGATTGTGAAGGGGCGAGGCGTCGCGATGAACGCCAGGAGCTCGGCCTCGTCCTCGCCTACGTTCTCTCTCTCGTAGCCATCGTCAAGCCTCAGCTGCATGGTGTCGCCCTCGCGCAGGACGTGCGACTCGCCGCTACCGGCGGTGACCCTGACCATGCCCAGCATGCAGAGAAC
>JALGVN010000153.1 GCA_025774645.1 bacterium | reverse complement strand
TCCTCGTACTTCACTCCCGAAACGCCGCCGACCAGGATGAGCGGTCCCGCGATCTCCTGGACTGTCCTGTACTCCTTCACCATGGCCTGCTCCCCCGTGATGCGCTCGGTCGAAACTCCCGTGTTGTCCGATGGCTGTCTGTGTTCGCGCGGCCCCTCGGGACCGCGAACGCTACTACCCTGCGTCCTCCGCGCCGACCTTCTGTTCGACAAGTCCGCGGATCTCGCGCTCGATGCGGCCCCCGATGGCCTCGAGCTGGTCCAACTCCGCCTCGGGGATGTAGCGCGCTCGCGAGATCTCCTCGTTGACCGGAAGCGCGAAGAGCTCCTCCGCCTGGATGCCTTGCGTGATGGCGTCGTTCGCGTACCGGTTGAACGACATGATGTTCTTGAGCATCGCGAACTGCTTCGGGAACGACGTGTACGTGTCGACGTCGTCGAACGCGTTCTGGTGGAGGAAGTCCTCGCGGAGCGCCTTCGCGGTCCCGAGGATGACGCGGTCGCGGTTGGAGAGCGCGTCGACGCCGACGAGCCGGGCGATTTCCTTGAGCTCGGCTTCCTGCTGGAGGGTCTTCATCGACTCGGACCGCAACGTCTCCCACTCCTCGGAGACCTCGGTCCTGAAGTAGCCCTTGAGGCTTTCGTGGTAGAGCGAGTAGCTCGTAAGCCAGTTGATCGCCGGGAAATGCCGCTCGTATGCGAGCCAGTCCTCGAGCGACCAGAAGACCTTCACGACCTTGAGCGTCGCCTGGACGACCGGGTCCGAGAGGTCTCCACCCGGAGGCGACACGGCGCCGATCGCCGACAGGGCGCCGATGCGGCCATCGCTCCCCAGGCAGATGACGCGGCCTGCGCGCTCGTAGAACTGCGCGGCGCGCGCGGGGAGGTACGCGGGATACCCTTCCTCGCCGGGCATCTCCTCGAGGCGTCCGGACATCTCGCGGAGAGCCTCCGCCCACCGCGACGTCGAGTCCGCCATGAGCGCTACCGAGTAGCCCATGTCGCGGAAATACTCGGCCATCGTGATGCCGGTGTAGATCGACGCCTCACGCGCGGCGACCGGCATGTTCGACGTGTTCGCGACGAGCACGGTCCGCTTCATGAGCGGCTCGCCGGAACGCGGGTCGGTGAGCTCTGGGAACTCCATGAGCACGTCGGTCATCTCGTTCCCGCGCTCCCCGCACCCGACGAAGATGACGATCTCGGCGTCGGCCCACTTCGCGAGCTGGTGCTGGATGACGGTCTTGCCGGCGCCGAAGGGGCCGGGCACGCACGCCGTGCCGCCCTTCCCGATCGGGAAGAAGGCGTCGATGACGCGCTGCCCGGTGACGAGAGGCTCCTCCGGCGTCAGGCGCTCCTTGTACGGCCGCGCCTGTCTGACCGGCCACTTGTGCATGAGCTTGAGGTCGTGCCCGGTGTCGCCGTCGACGAGCTCGCCGATCGTGTCCTCGACGGTGAACGACCCGCTCGCGAGTTTCGTGATCTTGCCTGCGACGCCGGGCGGCACGAGGATGCGGTGCTCGACGAGCGTCGTCTCCTCCACCGTCCCCAGGATGTCGCCGCCGACCACGTCGTCGCCCACCTTCGCGGTCGCCACGAAATCCCACTTCTTCTCGCGATCGAGGCCCGGGACGTAGACACCTCGCGTGATGCGGTCGCCGACCTGGTCCCTGATCGCGTCGAGCGGCCTCTGGATGCCGTCGTAGATCGACTCGATGAGCCCCGGCCCGAGCTCGACGGAGAGCGGCTCGCCCAACGACACCACCGGTTCGCCCGGTCCCAGCCCACCGGTCTCCTCGTAGACCTGGATCGAGGCGTGGTCGCCCTTGACCTCGATGATTTCGCCGATGAGCTTCTTGTCGCTGACGAGGACGACGTCGAACATCCTCGCCTCGCGCATACCGTCAGCCACGACGAGCGGCCCCGACACTTTCGTGATAGTTCCCTGGACGTTCGCTTCAGCCATTCTCATTCTCCTGTCGCCGGCCGACCCGCGGCCCCTCTTGCGGTTCGGACGCTCGACTGCGTCCATCCCCGCGGGACTAGTCGTTCCCCGAGTCGGCCAGGATGTCCGCGCCGATCGCTGCGGAGACAGCCTGGTGAATCTCGTCGGCCGCGAGACCCCTCGAACCTCTCACGTCCGGAAGAAGCGTCACCGTCGGGATGGCCTGGTCCCTGTACTCCTGGATCTGGTCGGAGCAGGCCTCGTACACGTCTTCGGTGACGAAGATGATCGCGTAGCCTTCCCGCACCGCGGCGGCGAACGCATCGCGCGCGCCGTCGGCGTCCGCAACCGGAACCGCCGCGATCCCGAAGGCTCTGAACCCCCACACCGAGTCTCTGTCGCCAATGAACGCGATCTTAGACATGTGTCATCCTGAGCCGCGCTTCGACGTCGCTGCGCTCTACCCCGTCGAGCTTCGCGATGACGGCCGTCCTGATGAGCTTGATCTCGATCTGCCGGTAGACGATGAACGCCACGAGCGGCTCGATGCCGTACGCGATCGTCTTCGCCTTCTCCACTTCCTTCAGGAGCACGTTGTCACACACGAGCTCCAGGATGTAGATGCGTTCGGGCGTCCACTCGCGGAAGACCGGAGTGAACGCGCCGTACCTCCCGTACTCGAGCGCGCGGGCGAAGGCGTCCATCGGTTCTCCGAGGAACCCTTCGAACAGCGAGAGCTCGAGCGTGCCACCGGGAACGAAGACCGCCGCGAGGTCCGCGCGGTCCCCGTTCGCTTCCTTCAGGCGCGCGAACGACTTCACGTTCGCGAGGTCGATCTCGACCTGGAAGAACCCGCCCAGGAACGCGTCCCTGTGCGCCTCCGCCACGTCGAGCGAGTGCTTCCACGTCGCCCGGTCGATCGCCGCGTCGATCGCGGACAGCTCGCCGCGATCCCGGTACGACTCCTCCGCCGTGCGCGCGGCCTCCGCCAGGAAATCCGGGAGCGCCGTGTAGTCCTTCTCCTCGACCGCCTTCTCGAGGACGGAGACCTCGATCGTCCCCACGCCCGACGCGGTGCCGATCTCCCCTCCCAGTTTGAGAAACGACGCCTTCTGGAGCGCCTTCAGGTTCCGCGCGTCCCACCGGAGACGGAAGAGGTCGATGAGCTCGGGCACGGGCGAGATGCCGGAGATCGTCTCGAGCGTCTCGCCGAGCGCCAGCACGAGACCGCGCTCGACTTCCTCCGGTCGCCCGACGTCGGCCATCGACTCCTCGTACGCTGAGTCCGAGAGCGCCTTGAGCGCCCCGTCCGCCGACTCCGAGAGAAGACGTTCGAGCCACTGCCGGTCGAGGAGACCGGTCTCCATGCCCCTCACGCGCGCGACCGCGTATGCGTATCTCGTGTCGTCTGCCATCGTCCCTCTCGCCCGCCGTGCGACGCGCCCCCCGGCGCGGCACGTGGGCCGTGGTGCATCGGGAGCGCCGGTGCGGACCCTCGCACCGACCCGAGGCTACCTCCCGCTCTCTGCGCCGAACAGGATCGCCGCGACGTCGGACTCGAGCCTCTCGCGCGCATCGCGGAGGATCGTGTCGAGCGCGCAGTTCGTCTCGATCTTGCCGCTCCGAAGGATGAACCCGCCGCCGATCTTGCGCCGCTCGCTCGAGAGCCTGAGCTGCCCCGGGAGACCGAGACTTCTCGTCGCCTCATCGAGGAACGCCTGATCGATTCGGGTCTCGCCCTCGTCGAGAATGACTTCCTGGTCGCCCGCTTCGACGCTGTCCTTGAGGAGATTCCCGATGAGCCTGCGGTAGTCGTCGCGGGCCATCTCGAGGAGCTTCTTCCTCGTGTCCTCGAAGACGCGATCGATCAGGGACTGCTTCTCGTTCAGAATATCCCGGCGCGCGGCGAGCTTCGCGAGAGTGATGATGCGGTTGCGCTCTTCGTCGGCGCGCTGGCGAGACTTCGCCTGCATCTTCTCTCTCTCCGACTCGGCCCTCCCGCGCGCGGCGGCGAGAACCTCGTCGGCGTCCTTCCGCCCCTCCGCCAGAATCTCCCGTGCGGCATCCTCGGCGTCGGCTTTGATCTTCTTCAGGATGTCGTCGACTGCCATCGCTTCCTCACTTCATCGTCCGAGGGCGCGTCTGCGCGGTCAACGCGCGCCGGGCCTTCGGACACACAGGGCGGACCCTACGAGATGTTCTGGAGCAGAAGGATCGTGCCGAGAAGTCCGAGAACCGCGTAGGTCTCGACGACGATCGCGAAGATCATGCCCTTGCCCATCTCGTCCGGACGCTTGGCGACGAGGCCGCAGGCAGCGCCCGAGACCTTGCCCTGAGCGATACCCGACGTCAGGCCGGTGATCGCGAGCGGCAGACAGGCGAACAGAATCTGCCAGCCGTTGCCGACCGACATGGCTCCCATGCCGAGCGCGCCCATCTTGCCGATCGCCAGGAAGAGCCCGACGATTCCGTAGATGCCCTGCGTCCCGGGAAGCGCCTGCAGCAGGAGGAGCCGTCCGAACTTCTCCGGGTCCTCCGCGACGACGCCCGTGGCGGCCTGTCCGGCGATCCCGGTGCCGATCGCCGAGCCGGTGCCGGCGAGTCCGGCCGCGATGGCCGCCCCCGCCATCGCCAGCATCAGTCCTTCCATGCCTTCGCTCCTTCCGTGGGTGACCTCACTTGCTCGTCCCTGTCGATTTCGTCGTGAGCCCGGCGTGCCTACTCCTGCACGACCGAGTACTTCTTCTCCACCTTGAACGGCGTGAACGCCCGTCCCCCGCCTTCGAAGAACTTCGAGAAGAACTCGAGGTACTGGAGCCTGCCCGAGTGGACGAACGCGCCGAGTGTGTTGACCGCAATGTTGAACACGTGCCCGCCGAGGATGACGAAGACCGCCGCGATCGGACCCGCGAGCGGGATCTCCATCGCCATCTGCGCGACTCCGTTGATCGCCATCGCGATCGCACCCGTCGCGAGCCCGAGCGCGAGGAGACGCGCGTACGACAGGACGTCCCCGAAGTAACCGACGATGTCGTAGAGCTTGAGGACTCCGCCCAGGACCTTCATGACCGGATTCCGGTTCTTCCGCGCGCCCGTCGCGACGACCAGGATGCCCATGATCATCGCGCCCTTCGTCGCGACGGCCATCACGGACGCGGGAACGTCGCCGCCCAGAATGAAGCTGTAGCCGAGCGGCACCAGCAGGGCCAGGAAGACGATCCACACCAGCTGGTCGAGAATCCCGTCGAGCCAGCGGCCGTCCTTGAAGTCGCCGACCATCCTGATCGCGAGGCCCGTGACGATCTGCACGATCCCGATGATGAACACGATGTTCAGCATCTTCATCGGCTCGTCGAGCGGGTTGATGATGATGACGCTTTGCAGCCACGCTGGAAGCGCGACCGCCTCGATACCGAACCACCCTCCCCCGAGGGCGCCGACGATCGCCGTCACGATGCCGCCGAGGAGCAGCAGCTGCATGAGCTTCCGCCCCTCGCTCCCCTTCTCCATCTTCCTTCCGAGGACGAACGCGAGAATCGCGAGCGTGATCCCGTAGCCCGCGTCGCTCAGGCAGAGCCCGAAGAAGACGATGAAGAACGGCGAGAGAAGCGGTGTCGGGTCGAACTCCCAGTAGACCGGCCGCCCGTAGAGCGTCGTGACGAACTCGAACGGTTTGACGAGCGACCTGTTCGTGAGGTCGATCGGGATCTCCTCGCCCTTCTCCGGATCGCGCGTCCTGATCTCCATCTCCGGAGAGATCTCCGCGAGCCTCGCGCGGAGCGTCTCTTCGTCGCGGCCGCGCATCCACCCCTCGACCAGGAACGTCTCGCGCGTCGTGCCGAAGCTCTCCTCCACGCTCTTCTTCGCAAGGCGCTCCGCGACCTCGTCGAGCACGACGAGGATCGTGTCGTATTCGAGGGCGAGCGCCGCCGCCTCTTCCTTGAACTTCTCGATGCTTGCCCGGAGGTCCTCCGCCTCGGCAAGCAGTCCCTCCGCCGCTTCGTCCGGTCTCCCTGCTGCGCCGGCGAGGGCGACCCGCCTCGCGTTGTGCCGCTTGAGGATCGGCGTCACCGCCGCGTCGTTCTCTTTCAGGAAGAACTCGACGGCGTAGACCGTCGAACCGGTGCGCGAGATCTCGACGAGGTCGGACCCGGACGCTGCACCGGCGAGCTCACGCTCGAGCGCCGCGAAATCCGACCCCTCT
>JALGVN010000362.1 GCA_025774645.1 bacterium | reverse complement strand
TCGGGAACCGAGGTATCCGAAGTTGTGGGTGTAGAGGTCGATGAGCTGAAACGAGTAGTAGCGGTCGAGCGGCACCGCTGGCACGCTCAGGACCATTGGCTCGGCCCGCAGGTCCATCCACGCCGCGGAGTAGAGCGTGTCGTTGTTCGGGCGGACGATCGCGGTGTGGTCCGGACCGAGCAGCACCTGCTTGTGGGCGAGGACGTTGAGGGGGGCCTCGTAGGCGCCGGAATCCTCATAGAGCGCCATCGCGAAGAGCATCTTGTAGGAGTCGAGGATCGGAAACGAGAAGATGTACGCTTCCTCGGTGATGGCTTCGACCTGTTCGGGAGTCAGCGAGCCCGTCTGCGATCCGCCGCCGCATCCTGTGAGGATGCCTGCGGCCACGAGAACGCGACCGTCCTCCGATTCGTAGTCTTCCTCCTCTTCGAGTCCATCTCCGTCTCCCTTCCTGCCGCCTAGAACTTCCAGCCCACGCTCAGAACAGCCCCGAAATCGTGGTTCGACGCCGCCCCCGCTGGAGGGTTGCTGTCGTAGTTGTCGAAGACCGAGAAGCTGATCGAGAAGTCCTCGACGATCTCTCGACTCACCGCCGCGTACGCCTCGGCTCGCCACCTTGGCCAGTCCGTGATGCCCGGCAGCACAACCAGATCGATCGTGATGTCGGTCTTCGGGTAGCTGTAGAGGAAGAACCGATACGCGCCGCTGACGGTAGCCCAGAGGTAACTGGCTGCCGGGTCTCCCCCAGCCGGCTTCTCGCGACTCACCGCGAGGCCCCCGCTCGCCGACAGACGGGTTCTGTTGGACTGGACGAAGGCCCGCCCGAAGGCGTAGCCGAGCTGGGTTCGGAGGTCGATGCCGAGCTCCGAGCTGCGAGAGAAGGCGAGGGTGCCAGTGCCGAAGTACCGATGCCCGCGGTATCTCGTGTAGCTGATGTCGAGATTGTCGCGGATGATATCGTCGGTGCCCTCTTGTCGGGTCAGGAATGAGCCGAGTTTGACCGAGCTGCTGTACTTCTCCTGGCGATACGTGGCGTCAACCTCGAAGGAGTACTTGAATCTGGACTGTGCGGAGACGAAGTCCAGGCCCAGCTTGAGGCTCCCGTCGATGCGGTGCCAGAAGCCGCTTTTGATCGGCTGGATCCGGACGACTCGATCCATCTCGAGCACGGTCGTCTTGTCTGTTCCGACCACCACGAGTTCCCGGGCATCGGTCGCGGTTCCGAGGCTGCCGTAGTAGAACTCGCCCTGCCGATCCTCCACCTCGAGCTGTTTGTTCGACGTCAGGAAGTGAACGCGCTCCCACTCGGCAAAGACGGTGCCCGCCTTGTTGATCTTGAGCTCCAGCCTGCCCTGCTGAAGACCTTTGATCTCACCTCTGATTGTGTTGCCGTCCCAGAGGACGACCTCGTCGCTGTACTTCGCCTGGGCTGGAAGCGCGACGGCGACCAGGAAGCCAACTGCCAGTGCCCGCAGCACGACCCGCGCCTTCCGCCGCAAACCACTCCGCACGGCTCCAGGCTGATCGAGTACAGCACCTCGCCGGACTTGGCCGTCCGTCAAGATCATCAGCACCTCGGTCCCGCGAGTCTGTCTGCGCCGGGGCCTCACGCGTATATCGGAGTAGTGATCGACGCCGCTGCTTGCGAACGAAGGTATCGTACTACAGCACGAGGAAGGGAGCAAGCCGAGCCCGAATTGTGCGCTCACTCCCGCTTGAACGCAGTCGGGCGAGGGAGGATGATGGGGGCGTACCTCTTCAAGCAAGGAGGAAGCGATGCTCCGCTGCGATCGCAAGCACCTCAGCTGGATCGCCGTGGCTGTCTTGACGGTCGTCATCGTCGGATGCGGATCGAGCGGCCCCCGCCAGACCAGGCGGATGCAGGAGCTCGGAATCGAGGATCTGTCCGCCCAGGAGCTGCGGATACAGGTGAGCGCCTTCGGCACGCGCTTCGCGGGTGTCGTCGAGGTGGCGGCCGACGAGATCGCGGCGCAGACGGACGATCGCGAGATCCTGAGGAACGCGGCGCTCTGGAAGGTGTACTCCGTTCCCGCGATCCTCCGAACCA
>JALGVN010000152.1 GCA_025774645.1 bacterium | reverse complement strand
GGATCGTCGTTGGGAGGGAAGCCGACGAATGTGTTGTGGAGAACGATTCTCGTCGTGCCGACGTAGCCCTGCGTGTAACCGTAGATGCCGGACATCGCCTCGAAGCCCACCTGGTAGTACCCGGCGTAGAGGGCCGGAGCCCTGAACCCGAGGTCGTCGATCTCGACCTGCCAGGAGTAGTCCATGTAGCTGGCGCACAGCTCGACGTAGTCGGGGACGCCGTTCGAGTTCGCGTCAGCGGCCGGCACGGCGTTCCCGCCCGTGGTGTAGTAGGTGAGCCTGAAGTGGCCGCTCGGCGAGATGTAGGTGGCTCTGGCATCGAAGGGAGCGTCCATGAACTCCTGGAGCTCGGCCTTCACTGCGGCGCTCACGTTGGGGTCGGTCATGATGGAGTGGATCTCGAACGTTCCGCACTTGCTCGGCAGTTCGTCCTCGACCACGAAGCGCTCGTCGACTCGCGAAGCGTCGAACATGTGGTAGATCTTGTTGAGGGCCGCCTCGTCGTGCGTCAGAACACCGGACTCCTCAGCCGCGTCGATCTTCGCCAGCGTCGTCGGCGCCGTGACGAACTCCTCGGGGGAGCTCGCCCAGGCGGCCGAAGCCACGAGGATCACAAGGCCTGCAGCGATCAGCTGCAAGGAAGAGAAGCGCATCGTTTCCCTCCTGTGGGGTAGGGGTCGCACTTCCTGCACATATCACAACGGTTGAGTGAGCAGAGAGGTCACCCTTCTGCCCACGAACTTGATTGTAGCACGATTTTATGCATAATGCAAACGATTCCTGTGTTCAGGCCCAGGCTCCCGCTCGTGCGCGGCGTTGTGACCGGCGCGTCCTTCTGCTACGGTAAGACAACACCACCTGCCCATACGTTGCTTGTCAAGGAGGAGCGAAGATGAATCCCCGCTCATTCTCCGTGTTGCCCGCTCTGACGCTTGCCGTGACGGTCGCATTCACCGCCCACGCTCCCGCCACAGAGATCCGTGTCGATCACACCGGCGGCGGCGACTACCTGACGATCCAGGAGGGCGTCGATGCGGCGAGCGAGGCCGACACCGTCTGGGTCGCCGAGGGAACCTACACGGGCGACCTCAACCGCGACGTGGACTTCGGAGACAAGAACCTCGTGGTGCGCTCTGAACTCGGCACCAACCTCACGACGATCGACTGCCAAGATCTGGGTCGTGCCTTCTACCTCTCCGGCGGGCAGGATGGAACAACCATCATCCGCGGGTTCACCGTCATGAACGGCAGCAGCGCCAGCGGAGGTGCGGTGTATCTCTTCAACTCCTCCGCGACCATCGTCAATTGCAGGTTCCTCTACTGCACCGCCACCGCCGGTTCGGGCTTCGGCGGCGCGGTCTTCTGCCAAGGCGACTCGTCTCCGTCGATCACCAACAGCCAATTCGTGGAGAACGACGCGACGTACGGTGGCGCGCTCGGAACGAAGGCCGGCGGGTCAGCCGCCCTAGACGGGGTGGCGTTCATCGACAACATCGCCTACGAGCGGGGTGGCGGCTGGTACTGCGAGCAGCCCTCGAGCCGCGCCACGATCTCCAACTGCTCCTTCATTCGGAACGTCGTGATGTACGGAGTGGGAGGCGGAGCCTATCTCTACGAGGCCCCGGGCACGATCACGAACTCCACGTTCTCGGAGAACTCCGGCTCTCAGGTGGGCGGCATCTTCTGCTACAGCTCAAGCCCGGTGATCTCGAACACGATCGTCGCCTTCAGCGGAGTCGGGAAGGGCATCGGGTGCGGCGGCGGCGGCGACCCCACCATCACGCACTGCGCCATCTACGGGAACGAGGCGGGTGACGACCTGTGCGGCAGCCCGGGAGAGAACATCTTCGTCGACCCGAGATTCTGCGACATGGGAGACAACAACCTGACCCTCTGCGCCAACTCGGTGTGCCTGCCCGAGAACAACGCATGGAACGAACAGGTCGGCGACCACGGAGAGGGCTGCGTGGCGTGCGACAGCCCCGTCGAAGCGACCACGTGGGGAGCGATCAAGGGTCTCTACCGCTGAGCCTCGGTGCCCCGCCGTCTGATGTGTGAGATGAGGGTCTCTCCAACGTAGGTGTTCTCGTGGATGCCGCCGAAGTCGTCGGCCATCGGCCCGTACGCGAAGATCGGCACGATCGACGCAGTGTGACCTTCGGCCGCGAAGCCGCCTTCCGTAACCTCTCGCCTTTCAACTGAACCGTCGATCACCGCGAAACCGCCCGTCTCATGATCCGCCGTTACGATCACGAGCGTCCGTCCGTTCGTCTGTGCGAAGTCGAGCCCCACGCCGATCGCACCGTCGAAGTCGAGTACCTCTGCGATGATCCCCGCCGTGTCGTGGTCGTGCGCAGCCCAGTCGATCTGTGATCCCTCTACCATAAGGAAGAACCCGTTCGCCTCCCGCGACAGGATCTCTATGCTCTTCTCGGTCAGCTCCGCGAGCGAGAATCCGCGCGCAGCAGCCTCAGGGGGGTGCCCGGCTGCGAAGAGACCGACGACACCATTCACGTCTTCGATCGCGACGAGGTCGGCATACGACCGCACCACCGGGAGGCGCTCCTCGAGCGTCGAGATGAGATCCAGGTCGTCCTCCCGAAGGCTCTCGGGATCGGACCGCGGCGCGAAGTAGGACCACCCGCCACCCAGAAGCACGTCGACCCCGCTGGCCGCGAACTGCTCTGCGATTTCCGTGTATTCGCCTCGGCTCTCGACGTGCGTGAAGAACGCCGCGGGGGTCGCGTGCGTCACTGCGCAGGTTGCGACGATACCCGTGGCCATCCCGAAGTCCTCCGCATACTCGGCGACCGTCTTGAGGCGGCGTCCGGACGGCGAGAGCGAGACGACCCCGTTCAACGTGCTGAATCCTGTCGCAAGCGCGGTCCCCGCTGCTGCAGAGTCCGTGACGAGATCCCCCGCAGGATACGTGGCAAGATGACCGGCGACCCGGAAGCGATCGAGATTCAGACCGCCCGCAGCGACCCGCCCCGCGGTGACGTGAGAGGGTCCCATGCCGTCACCGATGAAGAGGATGATGTTGCGCGGTGGTGTCCCGCCTTCCGCCGCAGGTACCAGAACGAGCGCGAGGAGGAGGGCGGCAACGACGCGTGTGGATGCGTGTGTGTGTCTGACGTGCCTCAACAAGTCTCCCGGTTCCCGTCGGCTCCGCGCCTGCTCGCAGACGGCAAGACTACCACCCGACGCCCGGCGTGTCAGCACCTGCGCACCGGCTCGTGCGAGGAGCTCCAGCACGAACGTACGCCGCCCGGCGCCGAAGCGCCGGGCGGTCGAACCAGACAGGGGGGGCTGTCCGGCAAACGGCTAGATTCCGAAGAATGCCTTGATCTTGCCCCAGGTGCTCTCCTCGACAGGAGACCCGACCGGGGTCACGGTGATGTTCAGGCCGACGTCGACGATGTGACAGGGGAGGCTCCCCATAATCACGTAGTCGCACGGTCCGAGCACGCCGTCACCGTTGTCGTCCCAGCCCTCGATGTGATGCTCCTGGCAGAAGTTCGGATAGACCTCGTGCCAGATCTCGCACGTGGGGTCCCCGCCAGTCTGCGGGTCCGTCGGCTCGTAACCCGACGGCGGAGTGCCGGGTTCGCACTCGAGCCAGTACGTCGGTCCCGCCCACTCGACGTGATACCGCGTGCCGCTAAGGGTGATGAAATCGCACGCGCTGACCACACCGTCGCCGTTGTCCTCGTAGCTGTCCTGCGTCGTCATGGCGCAGTACGCGGGGAAGATCTCGTGCCACGCTGAACCGTCCGGCGGGATGGGGTCGCGTCCGGGATCCCCGGAGAGCTCGAACGTCATCTGTATCTGCGCGCCCGCAGGCAGTGCGAGCGCCAGAATGCCGACCATCACAATTGCTGTCCACGTCCTCATCGTCTCCTCCATCGTTCAGGCTGTCTCTCGACGCTCCCGTGATGCGCCCACGGGGTGCTCAATCACAAGGGGCCTCGTCGGATCGGGTTCGTCGCGCGACACCACGCGCGAAACGCCGGCATCTATCTCCTGTCGCGGACCCCTGAGTCCGCGGTCCCCAGAAGTACCCTTCCTATCCGCTCGGTCCCACACTCTTCATAGTCCGCGTCTCCCCCCTCCGCGACCACGTCGCATAACCCGGTGCTCAATCCCGGGCGACTACTGAACGGATTCAGTAACTGACTGTTTCTCACCCGCCGACCATTCTTCTGATGCGGGTCGACGCAAACCGATGTCGGGTGATTGGGTCTTCCTGTGGGGGAATGAGCGGGAAGGACACACTGAAGAAAGCGCCGCCGGGAGACCGGAAACAGTCAATGCCAGCCAAGCAGTGCCGTGTCTTTCCAGATGCGTCCCGACGGCGCGATCTTGAGGGAGGAATGCGCTGTCAATCTGTTCGACTCGGCGCGCAGCCGGCGGGTTGCACGGCTGGACGGGATGGCCGGAGAACAGGTCCGCGGAGCCCCGCGACCCGCTACGTCTTCCGTTCCTTCTTCTTCGCGGCCGGGAAGAGGACGTTGTTCAGGATGAGGCGATAGCCGGGGGAGCTCTTGTGCATGGACAGGATCGTCGGAGGGTCGCCCACCAGGTGACGATAGTCTTCGGGGTCGTGTCCACCGAAGTACGTGAAGGTGCCGCGCCCGAAGCTACCGTGCACGTACTTGACCTCGCCCGTACCGGGGTAGTCTGCGAGGACGGTCACGTGACGTTTGACGAGGTCGCGGCTGTAGCTCGTCGTCTGCCCCATGAACCCCTTCACCACGTTCACGTGGTTCTGGGTGAGCATCGTCGCGACGGGGTCGTGCTTCGCCGCGAACTCGAAGAGCGTGAAGTAGTCGATCTCCTCGGGACGGAGCTTCGCGATCTCCGTCATGTCGATGTCGGAGAATTCGTAGATCATCGGGTTCGAGATCAGGGTGAAGTCTTCGAACGCGAAGCTCAGGGTGTAGTCGATCTTCCTCTGGTAGCCGGCCTCTGGAGGATCGCCATCGAACGGCGCCGCCACGATGTCGACGCCGGCGGCCGAGAGCGCGACGTCGAAGCTGTCGGTCCCGGAGCACATTGAGAAGAGGAACCCGCCGCGCCTCACGTACTCCCTGATCGCGCGGGCGCTCGCTTTCTTGTGCTCGGAGACCGACGGGTATCCCTGCTCCGCCGCGAGCTGTTCGTAGAGGACCTTCTGCTCCTTGTACCAGTCCGCGTTCTGGAACGAGGCGAAGAACTTCCCGTACTGTCCCGTGAAGTCCTCGTGGTGGAGGTGCAGCCAGTCGAAGCGGTCGAGCTCGCCGCCGAGGACCTCACGATCCCATATCACCGTGTAGGGAATCTCCGCGTACTCGAGCGCGAGCATCACCGCGTCGTCCCACGGCTGGATGTTGTCGGGCGCGCAGAGCGCGACCGCGGGCGCCTTCTCTAGGAGGACGACCTCCATGTTCTCCGACTCTATCGTCGCGTAGATAGACGTGAGATCCCCGCCGCCAGGTTCCTCCCAGAGCACGCCGCGGTAGCGGCACTCCGCCGCGAGATCGGAGCCCCCGTCCAGGATGAGGAACGAGCCGCTCCGGTAGTTCAGGAGCCACTCGACGCGGTAGCCTTTCTCGAGCGCCCAGTAGGCCACGCCGTACGACTTCAGGTGGTCGGTCTGGGTGAGGTCCATCGGAATGAGTGTCGCGGCACGCGCCTCGGAGAACGTCCCCGGACACAGCTGCGGGACCACCACGAGAACGGACGTGAGTGCGAGAACGATGAGCGCGCCGCGCGCGAGCCGGTTCGTCATCCTTCGAGCTCCCCTCCCCGTCTCAGCCGGTCGAGCTTCCGCCTCGCCTCGCCGGAGAGGAAGTTCGGCGGAAGGTCGTCGAGGATCGCAGCGTACTCGGCAATCGCGGCGTCAGCGCGTCCCTTCTCTTCCAGAAGGATGTCCCCACGTCGCATTCTCGCTTCCGCCAGGACGCGAATCGCCTTCTCCGACTCCACCACGCGCGCGTAAACGTCGAGAGCGGCCTCGAGGTCGCCTGCCTCCTCCTCTATCGCTCCAAGGAGCATGAGCGCCTCCGGCGCTGCCGGCGACCCGGCGTAATGCGAAGCGATCTCGTTGACCCGGACGCGGGCGGCGGCCGTGTCGCCGGTGAGTCTCGCAGAGTGTGCGGACGCGAAGAGCTCGAGCGACTCCTGCGCCCCGGACTCCTCCGACTC
>JALGVN010000151.1 GCA_025774645.1 bacterium | reverse complement strand
GATCGCGTAGGTCTGCTCCAGAAACGCGAGCTCGTCGATCATGCGCTCGTTCAGTGCCCACGTGTCCTCCGCGAGACCGAGGGTCGCGTAGCTCCCCTGGAGTTTCGCGAGGTACTGCGAGAACATCGAGGGTTCGCTGATCGGCATGGCAGGGCTGTCGGGATCGATGTTGATCGGAGTGACGTAGAGCTCGAACTCGGGCGAGATCTTCTGCACGCGAATCCGGACGATACCCCTGACCTTCACCCCGAGCCCCGCGTTGAACTCGACGGGGAGCCACCCGGAGTACTCGCTCTGGCCGAGCGTGAGCTCGTTCCCGCCGAAGTCGAAGGTCACCGTCTCGCTGAAGTCGTCGATCTCCGCCGAGAACGGCACGGTGAGCGTCTCGTGCTCCTCGGTGAACGGGGACGGCGGACCTGGAAGCTCCCCCTCGACGACGTTGCCCTCTCGCTTCACGAGGATCAGAGTCCCACCGGTGTACGACCCGGCCTTCTCCCGGTCGGTCGTGAAGTAGGTGAAGCTCCCCTGGGACCCGCGCAGATCGGGAACACACATCGCCGAGAGGACGACGCCGTTCCTGAGCTTCTCGGGCGGGAACGTGATGGGAACCCGCAGGATGTGGCACGGGACGTAGCAGTCGTCGAGGACCGACCAGAACGTCCGGCTCTTCCGCATCAGGCGGATCGACGGCTTCCCGATGGGGACGCGGTACCGCCCGAGCCTGAAGCTCTTCTCCGGGTTCGTGATGCGGGTCGACGAGAGGATCGGGAGGTAGCTCTTCTCGTCCCTCCCGAGGAAGTCGAAGATGTTGTGGCGCGAGGCGTCGACGCCCGTTGCGAACGTCGACCAGGCGACCGGCGACATCGACGGGCACGCGGTCTCCAGCATCCGGAACGAGCCCTCTTCCGCGAGCTTCGCGAAGTGCGGGAGCTTCCCCTCCTGCATGAACCTCTTCGCGAGGACCGGGTCGAGCCCGTCGAGACCGAGCACGATCGCACGCTTGATCTGCGACGGCCCCCTGAGCTTGCGGACCCGGAGCTTCCTCCGGAGCGCGCGGAACGGCCACGAGACGAGCGATCCGAGGGCGAGGAAGAACGTGATGAACACGACAGCGAGCGACCCGACGACCGCGAACCCGGCGCCCGGGCCCACGTACGCGTGCGCCGCTGCCGGATACAGCACCGCCGCGGTGACCGCGGCTCCGATGAAGGCTACTCTGTTACTGGATGCGGACATACGCCTCCGTCCGTCTCGGTTCCCTGTCGCCCTCCATATAATAGACGGATGGCCCCTGGCTTTCAAGCGTAGCGGCGGGGAGGCGCGTCCGGCTGCCGCCGCGGCCGGCGCGCCCCCGGAGGCCCCGTTGACACGCAACCGCACCCCCGGTAGGCTCGGTTCATGGACCGTCCCACGGGCATCTGCTTCAACATCCAGCGCTACGCGATCCACGACGGCCCGGGCATCCGCACGACCGTCTTCCTCAAGGGGTGTCCCCTCTCCTGTACGTGGTGCCACAACCCTGAGGGGCTCTCACCCGATCCCGAGATCCTGCTCGTCTCGGACCGCTGCAGGCACTGCGGGGCGTGCGTCGAGGCCTGCCCGAACACGCCGCTCGTGGGACCCGAGGGAACGAAGACGACCGACCGCTCGCTCTGCGTGCGCTGCGGGCGCTGCGTCGAGGCCTGCACGGCGGGCGCGAGGCGCCTCGTCGGGCAGGAGTTCACGGTCGACCGGCTCGTCGGAGAGCTCGAGCGCGACCGGCCGTTCTACGAGGAGAGCGGAGGCGGTGTCACGTTCTCGGGCGGCGAACCGCTCGCGCAGGACGACTTTCTCCTCGCGTGCCTCCACGAGTGCCGCGAGCGCGGGCTCCGGACGGCCGTCGACACGAGCGGCGCGGCGGAACGCGACCTCGTCCTCGAGGTCGGAAGGGTCGCCGATCTCGTCCTCTTCGATCTCAAGCTCCTCGACCCCGCCGAGCACGAGCGGCTGACGGGCGCTCCCCTCGCGCCGATCCTCGAGAACCTGCGTGCACTCGACCGTGAGGGCGTCGAGATCCGAATCCGGTTCCCGGTAATCCCGGGGGTCACCGACGCTCCGGCGAACGTCACGGCCCTGGGAGAGTTCGTCGCGTCCCTCGAGCACACGCGGCGCGTCCACCTTCTCCCCTTCCACCGGACGGCCGCCGACAAGTACACTCGGCTCGAGCGGGAATGGACGCACGCGGACCTCCGCCCGTCCCCAGACGGGACCCTCGCCGACATCGCGGGCGTACTCGAGGGGCTCGGACTCGACGTGACGGTCGGAGGATAACCCCGACCGCGAGACCGGACGGGCTCCGCGGCATCGAAAGACGCGGCGGGCAAGAGACGAGCGGGAGACTCCAGCGGGAGGACTCAACAAGCATGACGGAGCGGGTCAGGCGACTGAGGGAGCGCTCGATCGCGGCGAGACCGTCGATCTCGCCGGAGCGTGCGGTGCTCCTCACAGACTTCTATAGAGAGAACCTCGACTCGCACGCGACGCCGGTGCTTCGGGCGCTCGCGTTCAGGCACCTCTGTCGGAACAAGACGATCTGGATCGGCCCCGACGAGCTCATCGTCGGCGAGCGCGGCCCGGAGCCCGCGGCGGCCTCCACCTACCCCGAGCTCACCTGTCACAGCGCGGAAGACCTCAGGATCCTCAACAGCAGGGAGAAGACGAGCTACGACGTCTCCCCGGAGACCGTGGACGTCTACGAGCGGAAGGTCATCCCGTACTGGCGGGGCAAGAGCCTCCGCGACCGGATCTTCGAGCGGTTGCCCGAGGAGTGGAAGGACGCCTACGAGGCCGGCATCTTCACGGAGTTCATGGAGCAGCGCGCGCCCGGCCACACCGTCGCCGACGGGAAGATCTACGCGAAGGGCATGCTCGAGCTCAGACGCGAGATCTCCGAGTCGCTCAAGGAACTCGACTCGCTGAACGACGAGCGGGCCGAGCACAAGCGCGACGAGCTTCGCGCGATGGAGATCACGGCCGACGCGGTCGTCCTCTTCGCCGAGCGGCACGCCGAGCTCGCGACGGAGCTCGCCGAGAACGAGACCGATCCTGCGAGGAAGCTCGACCTCGAGCTCATTCGCGAGACCTGCACGCACGTGCCGGCGCACGCTCCGAGGGACTTCCACGAGGCGCTCCAGACGTACTGGTTCTGCCACCTGGCCGTCGTCACCGAGCTGAACGGCTGGGACGCGTTCAGCCCGGGGCACCTCGACCAGCACCTCGGACCGTTCTACGAGCGCGGCCTCGCCGACGGCACGCTCACGCGCGAACGCGCGAAGGAGCTCCTCGAGTGCTTCTTCGTGAAGTTCAACAACCACCCGGCGCCGCCGAAGGTCGGGGTCACGGCCGCCGAGAGCGGGACGTACACCGACTTCGCGAACATCAACCTCGCGGGCCAGACGCGCGACGGCGAGGACGGCACGAACGAGGTGTCGTACATTCTCCTCGAGGTCATCGACGAGCTGCACATCCTCCAGCCGAGCCAGAACGTGCAGATCTCGAAGAAGACGCCCGACCGGTTCATCAGAGAGGCGTGCCGCGTCATCCGGAAGGGCTACGGGTTCCCCTCGGTCTTCAACTCCGACGCGGTCGTCGAGGAGCTCGTCCGCCAGGGCAAGAGCCCCGAGGACGCACGTGAGGGAGGCACGAGCGGCTGCGTCGAGGCGGGCGCCTTCGGCAAGGAGGCGTACATCCTGACCGGCTACTTCAACCTTCCGAAGGTGCTCGAGCTCGCGCTCAACGACGGCGTCGACCCCCGCACTGGGAAGCGCCTCGGCCCGCCGACCGGCGATCCGCGCTTGTTCGTCGAGTTCGAGGATCTCCTCGGCGCGTTCGTCGACCAGCTGCGCCACTTCATCGACATCAAGATCGCCGGCAACGACACGATCGAGACGATCTACGCCGAGAGCATGCCCGCGCCGTTCCTCTCGATCATCACCGACGACTGCATCCGGAACGGCCTCGACTACAACGAGGGCGGCGCCAGGTACAACACGTCGTACATCCAGGGCGTCGGCATCGGGACGATCACCGACAGCCTGGCCGCGCTCCGGAAGCACGTCTTCCACGAGGGCACGTTCTCGACGAGCGAGTACCTCGAGACGCTCGCGAACGACTTCGAGGGAGCGGAGCGGCTCCGGGACGTCCTCCTGAACCGCTCGCCCAAGTGGGGAAACGACGACGACGAGGCCGACGAGCTCATGCGCACCGTCTTCGACGCCTACTTCGACGCGGTCGACGGCCGGCCCAACCGCCGCGGCGGGGAGTACCACGTCGACATGCTCCCGACGACATGCCACGTCTACTTCGGTTCCGTGACGGGCGCGACTCCAGACGGACGGAAGGCGGGCGCGCCGCTCTCCGAGGGCATCTCTCCCGTCCAGGGAGCCGACCGGCGGGGCCCGACCGCGGTCTTCCTCTCGGCTGCGAAGATGCCCCACGCGAAGACCGGGGGCACGCTTCTCAACATGAAATTCACGCCCGACGTGCTCTCGGACGAGCGCGACATCGAGAACCTCGCGGGGCTCATCAGGACGTACTTCAAACTCGGCGGACACCACGTCCAGTTCAACGTGGTCTCGGCAGCCACTCTCCGGGAAGCGCAGGACCACCCGGAGGAGCACCGCGACCTCATCGTCCGCGTCGCCGGCTACAGCGACTACTTCTGCGACATCTCGCGCGCGCTCCAGGACGAGATCATCTCGCGGACCGAGCAGAAGCTGCCCTGACGTCCGCTCAGCGACCCCAGACAAGAGACTCCCCGGACGGCTGACGGCCTCCCGGGGAGTTCGTCGATTGGTCGAGGCTGCTTCAGGTCGCGGTCGTCTCCTGTCCTGGGCCGCCGCTCTCTGGGCCGCCGCTTCCCGGCCGCCGCTTCAGACCGCCCCTACGCGTTCTTCCAGTCGCCACGCATGAAGACGGCGACGCTGTCGTCGTTGTTCGAGCCGATGATCTCGGTCGCGCGGACCTTGAGGACGTTGGCCGCGTTCTCGACGGCGACCGCGCGATCGGCCATCTCGAACATCTGGACGTCGTTCTGTCCGTCCCCGAAGACGACGAGCTCCCTGCTGTCGAGACCCCACCCGTCGACGAGTCGAGCGAGCGCCTGGTCCTTCGTGGCCTTCCGGTCGTAGACGGTGAGCCAGTGCCACCCGAGCGAGTACATGCTCTCGAAGCAGTTCGTCGCGACGGCGTCCCCGTGCCGCTCGCGGACGGCGTCTCGCAGGTCCTCCATCAGGTCGCCGCGGTCGATCGTGGTGAGACACACGACCTCTTCCGAGAGATGCGAGCGGAGATCGTCCTCCTGACGGAGCCTCCGGTCGGAGGCGGCGATCCGATCGCCCACGTACCAGTCCTCCCCCGGATTCCGCACGTTCGTGTAGTAGAGCCGGTCGCCCCGGCCGTCGAACGTGGAGACGAGCGGCACGCACCCGCGGTCGACGATCATCTGGAAGACGTCCTCGGCGACGTCGCGGTCGAGGCTGTTCGTGACGAGGTGGTCTCCGGTGGCGAGATCGGAGAGAAACGCCCCGTTGAACTCGATGACGGGAAGGTCGAGCGTGAGGCCTGCGAGGAGCTGCTGCATCGCGACGACGCTCCGGGCGCTCGCGACTGTGAACCGCAGCCCGTCACCGATGAGCTCGCTCAGGATGACGCGGCTTCGCTCCGAGAGCGTGGCGTCGTCCCTCAGGAGGGTCCCGTCCAGATCGGACACGTAAACAGATCCGTCGTTCGGCAATCCCGTTCTCCAGTCCGCTACGCCGCGCCAGGCACGACGATCTCGCAGAAGACGCTCGAGCCGTCGACCTCCGTGACGGCCGCATCCAGTTCGAACGACGAGCACAGCTCCGTGAAACCGTCCGGGGTCATCGTCGAAGCCCGGAACCCGTCACGGCACACGATGGCGCCGTCGCCCGTCGCCTCGCGATCGATCTCCCCGACGAGCCCCAGCTCCGCCTGGAGCTGGAACCACCCGAGACGTTCGGACCAGAAGCGCTCGGCGTAGCTGGAGAACAACACGCGGCCTCCGGACCTCGTGACGCGGACCGCTTCGCCGAGAAGACGTTTCTGATCGACCCCGAACGCGCAGATCCCGTTCTGGATGCAGACGACGGCATCGAACTCGCCGTCGGGGAACGAGAGGTCGGCGGC
>JALGVN010000361.1 GCA_025774645.1 bacterium | reverse complement strand
GCTGCTCACAGCCACCCCTAGGTCCTCTCCCGCTCGCTCCGGGCCCGCCGCCGCGATGATGATGTCCGTCGCTCGGATCAGCCGCTCCTCGTCGCGGTCGAGGTTCCTCACGTCGACCATCACTATTCTGTCGGTCGGGAGTGGAGCGGCGATGTGACAACGCTCGCGCCACTCTGGATGCGCGAGTCCCGCGCAGACCGCGACAGGCATCCCGCCGAGGAACCCGGTGAGCGACGTCGTCGGTGTGTTGAAGTCGCCGTGCGCGTCGAACCACACGAGACCGATGCGCACGTCGGCGCCGTGAGCGTCCTCGAGTCCGCCGATCACGCCCGGTATGTGCAAGCAGTTCCCTCCGACGACCAGGACGCCGTGTCCCACCCGGCTCGCCGCCGCCACCGCGTCCGCGATCTCGCCGCCGAGCGCGCCCAGCGCCTCGGTATCGCTCACGTACCCCCCGTCGACCGGAAGCTCCGGCTCGGTGACCGTGAACGGAACACCGGCCGAGGCGTAGACGTCCTCCGCCTCGTACGCGTCGAGCGCGCAGACGCCCTGGCGCTCGCGACCACTTGCCCAGTAGCGAACCGCGACGACTTCGATTCCCGCGAGCGGTCTGGTTCCCATCGGTTCCTCCGGCTTCGCCGGCGCGTTGCTCAACATGCGCCGCCGCGCTCTCTAGCGTCCGTGTTTCTCCGCCGCTTCGCGCGCTCTCTGAAGTCCAGCCCGATGCCTCTGCGTCTCGCTCTTGAGCGAGTTCAGCACGCGCCGAAGCTCCGGGGTGTCATCGTCGGCGACGTCGAAGAACTGCCTCTCGAGCATGGCGTCCTCGACGTCGAGCGCTATCACGAGAGCCTTCAGGAACTCCGGCGGCTCGACCGAGGTCTCGGCGACCCGACCACGGACATATCTGAGCGAGGTCTCGACCGCGGCGGCCGCGAACCTGCCCTCCCGGAGTCCCAGCGACCCGTCCTCGACGTGAGGGATGAGCGACCGGATCCAATCCGCGTGGCTCGCCTCGTCATCCGAAAGGTCCTTCCAGAGCCGCCGGTGATCCGGCAGCGCGGCCGCGTACGCCTCGTAGAGACGCGCGATCTCGGTCTCGTGCTCGGCGAGGAGCTCGAGCAGTCTCACCTGTTGCGCAGTGTCGAGCATGGGGTGTGAACCTCCGTGCGTCCGCTACCACCCGGCCTGCCGGGCTCCGCTGTCGGGATGGAGAACCGCATCGAGGTCGGGCTTCGAAACGAGCTCGCACGAGTCCGCGAAGGTCGGTTCGGTGCTCCTCAACCACATGAGGCTCGGAAGAACGTACACGTCGTTGTCGAACTCGACGACCGTCGTGTCGGGCGCGAACACGGCCTCCCAGTCGTCGGTCGCGAGGATGAGCTCGCCTTCGATGTGATAGACCCAGCTGCCGCTGACGCTCTCGAGCACGGAGCACGCTTCATCACCGCCGGGCTCGACGCGGCGGAGTTCGAAGCTCCCGTTCCTCTCGAGGTCGAGCGTCACCGTCCCGCGCGGGCACTCGAGTCCGGTGTAGGCGGATCTGATGCCTGCCTCCACCGCCGCGCCCGGGGGATCGGAGCCGCAGCCGGTGACCGTGAGCCACAGAAGGACCGCCGTCAGTGCGACGGCAGCGGCCCGCTCGAGAATCGGTTGCCCGGCGACGAGAGCCCCTCTCATCAGACCTCCCCCGCTTCTCACCGTGTCGCAAAACGTAGCCGGGACACACCGCCTACTGCGAGCCGATGGGTGCATAGCCCAGCTCGAAGACGGCGGCCGGGTCCGGAACGTCGGCGCACGAGCGCTTCTCCCACTTCTGGAGGATCTCCTCGGGAGAGAACCACAGCCCGTACATGAAGCACGGCGCCGAGCCCGTGTGGAACCTGTAGTCGTCTGCCCGGACGGTCTCTCCACCCTCCTGGTAGACCCAGACGACCACGCCGGCGCTCTCGTAGAGGACGGCCGACGGGTAGCCGTAGGTCGCCTTCACCTGCTCCTGCGTCGCGGTCTCGACCATGTCGGCGAGCTCGTTCGTCGTGGGGGTTTTCTGTCCGCCCCCGCCGCACGACACGCACGCGAACGCGAGGAGGAGCGTCACGCCGGTGAACGTCACGATCCGTAGGACACGCATCATCTGAGCTCCGTTGGGGTGAGTGGAACGCGGGTGGCTGCGCCTCTCGCGAGACTCACGTCCGCGATCGAGCACGCGTCGGTCCGTGGAGGCGTCGATCGACTATCGACTCTGTCTGATGGGAACGTAGACGTCAAGCTCGGATTCCGCGAGCTTGTCCACGCCCTTGAATCGGTCACCGTCGTAGACCTCGAGGAGAAACTTGTGCGCCTCCTCGTATCCCGAGCCCGGCATCCATTCCTTGAATATCCTGTCCGGCCAGTTCGAGGTGATCTCGTTGCCGACGAAGGTGAAGACGGCGTAGGTGGTCGCCGGGAACACGCGCGCGCAGAGCTCGAGCGGGAGCTCGTCGATCGCCGAAACCTCGACGCCGACCATCACGTAGATGTTCTTCGTCTCTCCGTACTCCGCGGGTTCGCAGTGCGCCTCGAACCCGACATTCGGATCGACGACGTTCTTCACCCGATCGCCGTTGGCCTCCATGAACGCGCCGAACCTGCCCCAGAGCCTGCCGATTTCAGTCCCCTCCGACCAACCCTTCTCGGTGAACGGATTGCCGTAGAAGTCCATGCCGGCGATGACGATCGGCCCCTTCTCGACGATTCTAGGCTCCACGACACCACCTCCCTTGGAAATCAGCGCTAACTGGACTCGGGGACCTTCTGGCGCTATACTTGCATCAGCGATTGTGTTTCAGCAACGCGTCCGCGGTGTCCAGGTGCATCCGGGCTGAATCAGGCAGCGCCTTCGGGGGCGCCGTACGACAGAGGATCTCACGATGGGCCTCATGGACAGACTTCGACGCCGCCCGCCGGAATCGGCCTCCTGTCTCGGCCGCAACGAGCCCTGCTGGTGTGGCAGTGGCAAGAAGTACAAGCACTGTCACTTCGACTCGGACGCGCGGTACTTCGCGCGCTCTCTCGAGGACACGCGCAAGGGCAAGACGTGAGGCCGTCCCCTGGGGTGAGTTCACCCCGGTTCTCCCCTACAGCGCGTCCAGGAACTCCTGCCACGGTGTTGCGATCATCGACTCGGTGATCGAGTGACCGATCGAGCGGATGATCACGCTCGCCTTCTCGACGTCCTTCGGGTCGTCCGCCTCCACGATGTCGACGACGTCGAACCGTCCGAGT
>JALGVN010000150.1 GCA_025774645.1 bacterium | reverse complement strand
GTCGTGAACGATTCGATCGTGCTCGTCGACTTCATCAAGAAGGCACGCGCGCGCGGCGTCTCGCGGTGGGAGTCGGTCGTCCAGGGTGGATGCATGAGGCTCAGGCCGATCCTGCTCACATCGATTACGACGATCCTGGGCGTCATGCCGCTCGCGATGGGTTGGGGCGGCGCGTCGGTCACCTGGGGTCCGATGGCGGCGGCGCTGGCGTGGGGGCTCGCGTTCGCGACGATCCTCACGCTCTTCGTGATTCCGTCTCTCTTTTCGATCGTGGACGACATCAGGGCTCGTTTCGGGAAGCTCGACGTCGAGGGGCCGAAGCAGCCGAGCCAGGAGGTGTCGTTCGTCAGCGAGATGGGCAGGCTCGACGGGGAGGGACGCGCTGTCGATGAGACCACCTGATCCCGAATTCAGGAGAGCGGAATCACCCGGCGCCGACTCCCCGGGCGCGGGCTCCCGCGGCGGAGAGTCCCCCCGGGCCGAGGACGGGCTCGTCCTCGCCTGCTACCACGACGCCTGGGACGTGGCGCTCGACGGGGGTGAAGAGGTGCGCTGCTCCGTGCGCGCGCGTCACTTCGCGAAGCTCCGGAAGGACGAGAAGCTCCTCGCAGCGGGCGACAGGGTCCGGGTCGAGATCGAGGACGACGGCGCATGCGTGATAGAGAAGAGCTTCCCCAGGGAGACGGTACTCTCCCGCCTCCTGCCCGGAAGCCGCCGCCCGACCGAACAGGTCATCATCGCCAACGCCGAGCAGCTCGTGGCCGTCGCCTCGTTCGTGGGGCCGCCCTTGAACCGCAGGCTTCTCGACCGATTCCTCGTCATCGGCGAGGATGCCGAGCTCGACTGCGCCGTGGTCCTGAACAAGATCGACCTCGTGAGCGAGGACACGTGGCGGCGGCACGCGCGCGTCTACGAGACCGCCGGGTATCGCGTGATCCCGTCGTGCGCCGTGGACGGACGCGGCGTCCCCGAGCTCGCGTCACTGATCGAGGGGCGCTTCTCGGTTCTGGCGGGTACCTCGGGCTCCGGCAAGAGCTCGCTCCTCAACGCGATCGAACCCGGCCTCGGAATCCGCGTGCGGGAGGTGAGCGAGAAGACGCGGAAGGGCAAGCACACGACCTCGAACGTCACGGTCTTCAGGCTCAACGACGGCTCGCTCGTCGCAGACACGCCGGGATTCCGCGAGCTGGGGCTCTGGAGGATTGCGGCGGCGGAGCTCGGGTTCCTCTTCCCGGAGTTCCGCGAGCGCATTCCCGACTGCAAGTACCCCAGCTGCAGCCACGGGCCGGAGCCCGGCTGCGCGGTGAAGGCTGCGGTAGAGGCAGGTTCGATCGACGCCGACCGCTACGGAAGCTACCTCAAGCTTCACGACGAGCTGTCGACCCGCAGGAAGACCGCGGCTCCGGACGGAGGTCCGATTCCGCCCGTCTGAGCCGCCGGTGCGCGATCAACGGAGGAGAAGGAGACACCATCATGCAGACGGTCCTCTACGAAGACGGGGCGTATGGGTTCTTCGGCCCGCTGACGCTCCTGCGCCCGGAATTCGACCTCCGGTGCGGCGTCCTCCTCCTGCGCGAGAAGCTCGAGATGAGGGTGCCCGGCTCGCTCGTTGCGCTCGTCCCGCGCCGGGAGCTCGCCGCCGTGGTCGAGGCGGAGCATCCGGGCAGAGGAGTGGACGCGCTTCGGGAAGAGCCGACGCTGTTCCTGTCCGGGAGGGTAGTCGTCGACGATGCGCTCCTCTCGGCGATTCGCGAGATCGCGGGGGAGGCCGTGCTCACGTCGGGCGGGATGTCGGTGGGCGCGGTCGCACAGGGCGAGGTCGGCCGGCGCGCAGGGGCCCTCGAGAAGTCGGGTGGGGACATCGGCACGTTCGGGATCGGGAGGTCGCTCGAGGTTCCCGCCAGGATCGCGACGTACCCGTGGGATCTCGTGAACGTGACCGCCGAGGAGATCGAGGCGGACGCGCTGCTTCTGTCGCGCTTCGGAGAGGTCGAGGGTACGGTGCATCCGAGCGCCCAGCTCGTGGACCCGGCCCGCATCATGGTGGGGGAGGGGACGACGATCGAAGCGGGTGCCGTGGTCGACGCGACCGAGGGGCCGGTCGTGATCGGCAGTGACGCTCGGATCATGCCGAACGCGGTCATCATGGGTCCCGTCTCGATCGGGAACCACTCGGTCATCAAGGCCGGCGCCAGGATCTACGGCGGGACGTCGATCGGCGAAGGGTGCAAGGTAGGCGGCGAGGTCGAAAGGTCCGTCTTCCACGGATGGTCGAACAAACAGCACGACGGGTACCTCGGTCACTCGTACGTGGGAAGCTGGGTAAACCTCGGGGCGGCGACCGACAACAGCGATCTCAAGAACAACTACGGCACCGTGCGCGTCGTGATCGGCGACCAGACTCTCGATACGGGTTCGATCCACGTCGGTGCGACGATCGGCGATCACACGAAGACCGCGATCGGGACCAAACTCAACACCGGCACGGTGGTCGGCATCTTCGCGAGCGTGCTTGCGAACGGGTTCCCGCCGAAGTGGATTCCCTCGTTCTCGTGGGGGACGCCCGACGGCTTCACCGAGTACGACCTCGAGCGCGCGCTCGAGACCGCGCGTGGGGTCGTGGCGCGCCTCGGCTTCGAACTCTCGCCCGCGATGGTCTCCCTCGTCGCACACGTCTTCGAGAAGAGCCGTCCCGAACGCAAAGGCAAGCCCCCCGCCGAGGCTGGCGACGGGGGGCCGGGGGGGGGATGAGCGAACGCTCATCCCACAACTTCCGTTTCGCTACTCGCGTAGCTCTTTGAGTTCTTCCTTGAGGTCTTCGATCTCCTCGCGGAGTTCCTGCAGTTCCTCCTGAAGGTCTTCGAACTCGTCCTCTGAGAGCGACTGCAGGATGTAGGCTTCATTGGCGAGCGCCTTCGCGGTCGCCCTCTCTGCCTCCTCGAGCGCCCTGACGTAGACCCTCACGCCCTTCTCGTACTCGGACTCGCCGATCGCGGCCTCGAGCGTGACCCGCTTGCCCTTGCGGATAGCCACGATGGGTGTCTTGACGCCGGGCTCCATTTTGCTGATGGCCTTGACGAGCTCGTCGGAGTTGCCGACGTCCATGTCACCGATCTTCACGATGACATCGCCGGCCTTGATCCCCGCCTCCTCGGCGGCGCTGTCTTCGACGACATCCTTGATGAGAACGCCCTTGGCGTCGGGGACGTTGAAGTATTCGGCGAGGCCTTCGCTGAGGTCCTCGACGTAGACGCCGAGCTTGCCTCTCCGGCCGCCCCAGTCGGTCGAGATGTAGATGTCCTCGAGACCCTCGAGCTTCTCCAGGTGCTTGAGCGCTTCGAGACCCTCGAAACCTTTGAGGTTCAGCGTGAAGTCGTCATCGCCGAACCAGACGAACTCGTCCTTGCGCTCGCCCAGCTCGACCGTGAAGGTCTTCTCCTTGCCGTCGCGGAGGACCTTGATGAGGACTTCGTCGCCGGGCTCGTGAGATCGGACGGCGTCGACCAGGTGGTCGACGCTCTTGTGGCTCTTCCCCGCGAACTCGATGATGACGTCGCCGTCCTCGAGCCCTGCCTTCTCCGCCGGGCTGTCCTCGTAGACCTCGGTCACGAGGACGCCGTGTATGGCGTCGTCCTTGCTGTCCTTGTACTTCGCGATGCCGACGCCGAGCCAGCCGTGGCCGGTCCCGTCGGACTCGTACACAACGTGGATCACGTCCTCGCCGCCGCTGACGACGCTGACGCTTCCTTCCTTCACGATCACCTGGTTCTGTGCCGCCGCGGGTCCGACTGCGGCGAACACGATCAGGGCCACGACCGCGAGGACCGCTCCCGCTGCAATCCTCCTGGTCATCCGACACCTCCTTGTTTTCGGGTCACCGCTCCCCTGGGGTAGACCCGTCTCCCGAGCCGGCCCGCGCTACCGGTTCTGTGCCGGCCCCTGTCTTGTCCGGGCCCTGAGGCCCTCTGTCGCTCACCTATCTTCGACACTGCCCGGGTGTTTTGGTTGAAATCGGAGACTGCACGAGAGGGGCGATTCGAGGCTGGGCGGCGCCTGAGGGGCGACTGCCGGTCGCCCCATGGTCTCGTCGAACCACGCCCCTGGTACAACAGGTTTCCCGAAAGAAAACGGGCAGGAGCCGCTTCCGGCCCCCGCCCGTCGAGCAGTTCCGTCGTCCTGCTAACGTCCCAGAACGGCCCACACCGCCACGCCGAAGGCCGCGAGCATGGCCGCCAGGATGAGTCCGACGACCACCGGTATGGCCACGGTGACGATCGCCTTGCCGCGGTCGAGCTTGTAGGTTCTCTCGACGATGATGACGGAGACGACCAGGAGCCAGATGCCGGCGAGGAATCCCAGGAAGAGGGGTCCGATTGCCGGGATGATAGCGACCCAGAGTACCATCATCGCGGAGGCGACAGGCGTGAAGAGGTGCTTGAATTCGCCCTTGGCGCCGAAGAACGTCGTCGCGGCGAAGTGCATGATGCCCGTGAAAATGAACGCTTTCAGGACGATGAGGATCGGGAAGTAGATGATGCCCGGCAGCTGGAAGCTCCCCACGGCATAGCAGACGCCCGCGATGGCCGCGATCCCGATTGCTGGTCCGAACGCCTTCTCGTCGGCGGCGAGCTTGTCGCTTGCCTCGACGTTGAGTCTCACGACCTCCCAAGCCTGCTTCACATAGTCAAAGAAAGACATCGAAGCTCCCTCCTATCGCGGGGTCCAGGCCGCGCCCCGGGACCGATCCGCTCAGTGACGCGTCATCTGCAGTCCGCTGTCGGCTCCGCCGACTCAGTGGACCGACTATAGCCACGGTCCTCGGAACGCGCAAGGGGAAACCGAGCGAGCACCATGATGGCCCGGCGTCGGTTTCCGGCGGGCCCCCCTGCGCCGGCAGTTCCTGGCCGGTCCTCGGGCCTGTCCTCGGCTGGCCCTGGGGTGGCCCGTGAGAGGCTCCCGCGGTCTTCCCGAGTGACGACTCAGTCTATCGAACTGGCATAGCCTATGCAGTTGGTCAGGAGTGTTACAGGCGACAGAGGTGGACAGGGGGCGTGCCTGAGCGCCAACCGCAGCATCGCGTGAACAGGCCAAATCAAGGCGTTTTCGGCACCCAAACCATCGCGTCCGGCTCCCTGGGAGCCGGCACGAGAGGAGGGATGGCAGTATGCGGGAGAAGGTTCGATTTGCGCGGTCGTTGGCGATCGCTGGCCTGCTGTCACTGGCAGTCGCCGGTTGCAGCGTCACGGGGACGGACTCCGCGGGGAGCGGCAGCGTGGGCTCCCTGGAGGGCACCGTGATGACCGGCCGCGGAGTGCCGCTGGCCGAGATCGCCGTGGAGCTCTGGACGGACAGCGGTATGGGCGACGCCCAGACGGAGTACACCACCACCACGGACATGTGGGGGAGGTACTCGTTCGACGAGGTCGAGCTGTCCTCTACCCAGGAGACGTGCGAGATCTACGTCAACCGTACGCGGAGCGAGGACATCTCGCTCATCGCGGTCTACGGCACCTACTGGCAGACCGTGACGATGCAGAAGAACACCGTCGCTGACCTCGATCTGCCGATCGAGGAACTCGGCCCCGGGGAACCGGAGTCGCTGTTCGACGACTAAGGACCGTCAGTGCCCTCGTGGCGGGGCGGCCGCACGCGCGGCGGCCTCGAGGGAGGGGCGGATGGACCGGATGAACGAAGGGGACTGCCCGGATGGGGAGTCCCCTTTGGTCTTGGTGCCGGAGGCCGGAATCGAACCGGCACGGGCTTTGAGGCCCGCGGGATTTTGAGTCCCGTGCGTCTACCAGTTCCGCCACTCCGGCACGGCAGATCGTGCCGCCGAATCTACCACCGTCAGGGCGACGGGTCAAGGCGAGAGGCGGGGGAGACGCCCTGAGAGGCACGTTGGGCAAGTTTCCGCTTGACTGTGCCCCCAACGATGCTAGACTTCCACAGGCCAATGAGATACGCGCGTGGGGCCATAGCTCAGCTGGGATGAGCGCCTGACTGGCAGTCAGGAGGTCGCGGGTTCGAACCCCGCTGGCTCCACCACATAGATCCCCACGAGGGGCCTCGGAGACGCCGGACGGCACGCTGCCGCCCGGCGTCCTTCTGTAACAATCGAGGGTTTCGGGCGGCTCCGGGCCCGTGAGAAAGCGAGGGAGCCATCACCAATTGGTCTTGACAGGTTGAGGGCAAACATGCTAGACTAAAGGTAGAAGTTGTGAATACGAAGTGACAGCACCTGGGCGAACGAGAGCCCCTCT
>JALGVN010000149.1 GCA_025774645.1 bacterium | reverse complement strand
CTGTCCGTTCCGCCGCCCGTGCGCGGAACGGCGAGGGGTCAGGTCCGTGCGCATTCACGAGCACCCGATTCTGGAGTTCGAGCGCGGCCGCGAGGTCGAGTTCGACTTCGACGGGACGAAGCTCCCCGGACACGAGGGCGAGACGATCGCGGCCGCCCTGCACGCCGCGGGAGTCCGCGTGCTCAGGAAGAGCATCAGGCACGGACGGCCGAGGGGGTTCTTCTGCGCGATCGGGCGCTGCTCGTCGTGCCTCATGACGGTCGACGGCGTGCCCAACGTGATGACCTGCGTGACTCCCCTGCGCGACGGGATGAAGGTCGAGACCCAGACGGGCAAGGGAACGCTTGCCGAAGAGGGCAAGGGGCGCGGAGACGTCGCCGACGACGCGTTCGACTCGGACCTCGGGACCGTTCCCCTCGCGATCGTGGGCGCCGGCCCCGCCGGCCTCTCCGCGGCCGTCTACGCCGGACGCCTGGGTGTCGAGTCGATCGTCGTCGACGAGAACGACGTCCCGGGCGGGCAGCTCATCAAGCAGACCCACATGTTCTTCGGCTCACTCGAGCACTACGCGCGCGTGCGGGGCATCGACATCGGCACGGAGCTCTGCCGCGAGCTCGAAGCGTGCCCGTCGAAGCTCCTGACCGGCACGACCGTCCTCGGCCTGTACGCGGACGAGGCACCGTGGAAGACGCTCTCACTCATGAAGAACGGCGTCCACGGTGAACTCCGCGCGCGGACGGTAGTCCTCGCGACCGGCGCCTCCGAGAACATCCTTGCGTTCGAGAACTGCGATCTGCCGGGCGTCTACGGAGCGGGAGCGGTTCAGACCCTCATGAACGTCTACGGCGTCGCCCCCGGCGAGCGCGTGCTCATGGTCGGCGCCGGCAACATCGGGCTCATCGTCAGCTACCAGCTCCTCCAGGCGGGCGTCGAGGTCGCGGCCGTGATCGACGCCATGGACGAGATCGGGGGCTACCACGTGCACGCCGCGAAGATCCGGCGCGTGGGAGTGCCCATCCTCACCTCGCACACGATCCTGTCCGCCGCCGGGTCCGACCGCGTCGAGCGCGCGACGATCTGTCGCGTCGACGCGAACTGGCAGCCAGTCGACGGCTCCGAACGAACGATCGACGTCGACACGATCTGTCTCGCCGTCGGCCTCACGCCGAACTGCGAGCTCGCGTCGATGGCCGGGTGCGACGACGAGTACGTGCCGGAGCTCGGAGGGCTCGTCGCCGGTCACGACGGCGACCTCGAGACGAGCGTTCCCGGCGTGTTCATCGCCGGCGACGCGTCGGGTATCGAGGAGGCGTCGACGGCCATGCTCGAGGGGCGCCTCGCGGGCCTCGCCGCGGTCGAGAGGCTCGGTGTCGAGGTCGACCGCGAGAAGCTCCGGGACCTGAAGGAAGAGGCGGTAGCGGGCCTCCGCGAGCTCCGGGCGGGACCGTTCGGAGAGAGGCCGAGGCTCGGCAAGGAGCGGATGCTCGAGCTCACGAAGTCGCGAGGGGGCGGACGGTGACGGAGCGCAGGCGCGACGGTGTCCTGAGGGAGAACGAGATGGGGACGATCGTCCCCTCCGCCGAGCGTCTCGCGAGCGGACCGGTCGTGATCGTCGAGTGCGTCGAGAACATCCCCTGCAATCCGTGCGTCGCCGCATGTCCGAAGGGCGCGATCACGATCCGGGGCGACATCAACGACACGCCGGTCGTCGACTTCGAGACCTGCGACGGCTGCGCCGTCTGCATCAGCGCGTGCCCGGGTCTCGCGATCTTCGCGGTCGACGCCACCGGGGATCCAGCGCGCGTCTCGTTACCCTACGAGTACAGACCCCTCCCGGAGGTCGGCGAGGTCGTGACCACGCTCGACCGAGAGGGAGCGGAGTCCGGCGAGGGCAAGGTCGTCCGCGTCCTGTCGGCGAAGGCCCTCGACCGCACGCCGATCGTCACGCTCGAGGTCCCGAGGGACCTCGCGATGCGGGTGCGGCACTTCAGAAGGAACAACGGCCAGAGAAGGGTGCTCGCGTGAAGGAAGACGTCATCATCTGCAGATGTGAGGACATCACGTACGGTGAGATCGTCGAGGCCGTGCGCGGCGGACTCACCACGACGGAGGAGATCAAGAGGATCCTCCGCTGCGGGATGGGACCCTGCCAGGGCCGCACGTGCTCGCGGCTGATCGCCAGGATCATCTCACAGGAGACAGGCGTGCCGGTGGCCGAGGTGCGGTTCCCGGTGGTCCGCCCTCCCACGAGACCCGTCGAGATCGGCGTGATGGCGGCCGGAGGCCCGCCCGACGGCAACCCGTCAGGCGGTGAGTACGATGAAGACTAGCGCCGACTGCGTGATCATAGGCGGAGGTGTCGTCGGAACCGCGGTCGCCTACTACCTCGCGAAGCGCGGCATGACCGACTGCGTGATCGTCGAGGCCGACTACCTCTCGAGCGGCGCGACCGGCCGCTGCGGCGGCGGCATCCGGCAGCAGTGGAGCACCGAGGCGAACACGAGGCTCGCCATCGAGAGCGTGAAGCTCTTCGCCGGACTCGAGGAAGAGCTCGGCGCCGACATCGAGTTCCTTCAGGGCGGCTATCTCGTTCTCGCTTACACCGAGGAAGACGAGCGCCAGTTCGAGAAGAACGTCGCGCTCCAGCGCGTCCTCGGCCTGGACGTACAGATTCTCTCCCCCGCCGACATCAACGAGAAGGTGGTCCCCGAGCTGAACGTCGACGGCGTCCGCATGGCGACCTACTGCGCCCAGGACGCGAGCGCGAACCCGTTCCTGACGACGCAGGCGTACGCCGACGCCGCGCGGCGGCTCGGCGTCACGATCGAGCTCTTCACACCCGTCACAAAGATACTCACCGAAGGCGGGAGGATCGCCGGCGTCGAGACGACCCGGGGAAGGATCAGCGCGCCCATCGTCGTGAACGCGGCGGGCAGCCACTCCGTGCCGATCGCCGCCACGGCCGGTATCGACCTCCCGATCAAGCCGTACCGGCGCGAGATCCTCGTGACCGAACCGCTCGAGCGCTTCTTCCACCCGATGATCATCTCGTTCAGCTTCGGGATCTACTTCCGACAGGTGAAGCACGGGGCTGTGATCGGTGGATACGGGGACCCCGCCGAGCCGCCGGGATTCAACCAGACCTCAAGTCTGAAGTTCCTCCGGACCATGTCCTGGAAGCTCTCGCGCCTGATGCCGCGGCTCAACACCGTCAAGGTCGTCAGGCAGTGGGCCGGGCTCTACGACATCACTCCCGACGCGCAGCCGATCCTCGGAGAGCTCGACGAGCTCCCTGGGTTCTTCCAGGCCAACGGCTTCTCCGGCCACGGCTTCATGATCTGCCCGAAGGTCGCCGTGCTCCTCGCCCAGGCGATCACGGGCGAGGAACCCGACATGGACATCGAGCGCCTGAGCGCGCGGCGGTTCGCGGACGGACGGATCACACAGGACCGCTCCGTGGTGTAGTACGCGGCGGATCCGAATGCCCCCTGGACCTCTCCCTCGGAACCCATGAGAACTACGGAACGACGCGGCGTCGTTCCTCGTCGCACGCGCCCGATTCGGCGAGGACGCCGCGATGATCTCGCCGGCGTGGGGGTTCGGATCGAGGTACCCCGGCGAGCTGGTCGCGGTGGCGAGGAAGTCGGGGAGATAGGCAGGGATGTGCAGGTGCGGGACGATCCCGTCCTGGAGACGTGGACGTCCCGAGGAGCTACTCCGCGGCGAACTTCCAGACCCACTCCGGCCGCCGGGGAAGCCCGCCCTCGAGGAGGAGCGACCACTTGTCGGTCGTCGCCGTCGTGATGACGTCCAGCCTCCAGGGGTAGAGGAGCGCGGTCCAGTCGTCGCCCGCGATCGAGTTCCTGACGTCGTCCCACTGATACTCGTAGAACGCGAAGATGGCCCCGCCGTAGACGGCCGGGCCGTCCGGCGTCTCCATGAGGACGTACATGATGTCGGGACCCCCGATGCCCACCTGGAGGATCTTCTGCGTCGTGATGTCGCGGTAGACGATCCCGGAGAACGCCACCGACGGAACGGCGCCGGTGGTTCCGGTCGTCTCCTCCACGGTCGTCGCCGCGAACCTCGCGAGCGTCCGCGCGTGGCTCCCGAGCTTGCCGGTCGCAGGCCGCACGTCCTCCCCCGCGAGAGCCGAGCGGGAGATGCGCTCGAGCGAGGTCAGGAAGATGCAGTACTCGTTGAACGTCGCGAACATCGCGTCGTCGAGGAGGTAGTTCTCCCAGAGCTGGTCCCGCAGGTTCTCGAGGAGCTCCCGGAGCCGCTGATAGAGGTCCGGGTACGGTTCCACGTAGGGCCTCATGCTCGCGTCGAGCGGCGGTGGCGGACTCGGGGACGGCTCGGTCCCCCTGACGCGCCCGGCCGGGAACCGCTCGATCGACCACGCCGCCGCGCCGGTGGAGAGGGCCCGCAGGTTCCACGCGTAGCTGTCCATGAGCGGCGGGGCGCCCTTGGGCGTTCCCCCGATCATGGCGGAGATGGCGTACGACCAGCTCCAGTACAGGTCGCGCGTCCAGTCGCCGTACGTCAGGGACTCGAACCAGCGTTCGAGATCCCAGTAGTTCCGCTGGTAGGCCGTGTCGTCGAACCGCCCCGTCTCCTCGAGCACGGTCCTCGCTGCCCGGGACCTCATGAGCGACATCACGTCGAGCGCCGTCTGCGGCGCGGACGTCGGCGGGAGCTGGACGAACCACCGCCTGTCCGGGAATTGCCACGGACTCATGTACCTCATGCCCCGGACCTGGTGGGTCTCGAAGTGCATCTGGGCGTAGTCACCGACCGCCGTCGCGAACTCGATGATCCTCGCGTCGTCCGCCAGATCGTCAATGGTGAACCCGGTGCCGTAGATCTCGTGTGCAGTCGCCATGTAGTCGACCGGGGTCGGGTCGCCGGCCCCGCTGACGAAGAACTGCATGGGGTCGGCGATTCGGTGCCAGAGCTCGAGCCAGTCGCCGGCCTCGCTCTCGAGCGCCTGCACGACGAGGAGCGCCTGCCGCGTGGGCGTCAGGTCCTGCACTCGGCCCTCGGGGATGGCGAAGGCCATCCTGCTGTACCACGTGTACGCCCGGTAGAAACGCTGGAGGAGATCGTTCTCCCTGAGGTGACCTCGGGGGACGTACTGCGTGTAGTCCTCACCCGGACCGGCAACGCCGTCGAGCGGAACGCGTCCCATGATCGGCGACACGTAGACGCCGTCCGCGTCCTCGATGAGCGCGAGCTCCCGCGTCATGAGGCTGGACGCGATCTCGGGCGGATAGTAGTCGGAGTCCAGGAGGTGCAGTCCGACTCCGAAGTACGCGACGTTGCGCCGCGCCGCCTCCCTGACCCCGGGGTCCGTGGAGTAGAGGTACTGGTCCTGGGACAGCCGGACCATCTCGCGCGAGAGCTGCTGGAGACGGTAGTGGAGATAGTCCTCCACGGTCGCGATGAAGACGTAGTCGAGAAAGAGGTCGGTGATGTAGAAGGCCGTGTCGGTGGTGATGAATGCCGGGACGTTCCGCTCGCGGATGTCCGTGTACGCTTCGGGGAAGTCGAGCGCTTCGCCCGCGACGACAACGAAGCCGTTGTCGACGAGCATGCGTTCGGCAGCGGGCGAGAGCCCGAGGTGCGACAGGTCGGGCGTCTCAGCGGCCCCCGCCGAGGCGAGGAACGCTCCCAGAAGCAACACGGCGAACTGAGCGGCACGGGCGCGCGGTGCGCGACCGGCGCGATGTGGCGTTCGCAAGTGACGGCCCCTTTCTCGAGGTCAGCCTGAGACCGCGCCCGGTCGCAACCGAAACGTCGACGGCCCCCGGCGCGGCGTCGGGTTCCTGCTAGGGAGAGATGAGTCCGTCGGACGCCGTGATCCAGAGCGCCCTGGGATCTCCCTCACCCATCTTCTCGAAGCTGTGGGGCAGGCTCGCCTTGAACTGCACGCAGTCGCCCTCCTCCAGCTCGTATGACGTGTCCCCAACGGTCACCTTCATGCGGCCCCTGGTGACGAGCACGATCTCCTCACCCTCGTGGAGCGTGCCCTCGACGGGACCGATCACGAAGTCTCTCAGCTCAACGACGCGGAGGCGCCCCGCCGGTATTCCCGTGGTCAGGAAGTCGAGATCGGCGACGGACTGCCCGCTCTCCGCCACCCCCCGCCGCGCGCGCTCGTGGCGCCGTACGACGGAGACGCTGGGCAGCTCCTCTTCTTCGACGAAGTACGTCGCGGGCTTCCCCAGCGCGTGCGCGATTCTCAGTAGCGCCCCGACC
>JALGVN010000014.1 GCA_025774645.1 bacterium | reverse complement strand
TCGATCAAGGACGCAGTCGTCTTCCCGGTGGACCGCACTCGCTTCGGGGGGTTGAGCCAGACGATGGCCGTGCGGTAGTAATCGAACGCCACGGAGGCGTCGTCCGGGGCCCGGCGTCAGCGACGTCGGGCCTCGCGTCTGTCAGACCATCCGCTCGGAGACCAGGACCACGTGCCTCTCCGACTCGGAATCTATGTGGCAGTTCCCGAAGACCTTCCGCATGTGCTTCATGACACCGGCGTAGCGCATGAGAACCAGGTAGAGCCGACCGTGAACGCGGAGGTGGCGGTAGGCCTCGTCGACCAGAGGGAAGAGGACGTCGTTTCCGGCGTGGAACGGGGGATTCGAGAGGACGCGGTCGAAGCGCTCGCCCGGGACAGCGTCGAACCGGTCGCCCAGGACGGCCTCGACCCGCGGTTTTCCGTTCTTGCGGGCGTGGTTCAGGTGATGCGACCGCACGTTCTTCATGGCGTACTCGACCGCCCTCGCGTCGCAGTCGACCATCACGACGCGCCCCACGGAGGCAAGGTGCGCTGCCACTATGCCGATGGGACCGTAGCCGCAACCGACGTCGATGACCGTGTGGCGCGGCCGGACGTCGATCGTCTCGATGAGAAGACGGGTTCCCTCGTCGAGGCCTTTGCGGGAGAAGATCCCGGCCCTCGTGTGGAACGCGTACCGCCGTCCTCGGAGCTCCGTTTCCACGAGGTGGTCGTACTTCGAAAGATCGACTGCGGCGGGCGGACATATCGGGCTCCGCTCGGCGCGCATGACCCAGTACCCGCCCGTGCGCGAGAGGACCTTCGCGGGACCGATCGTCTCGGTGAGTTTCCTCATGTAGCTCTTCGCACCGCGTCGCACCTTCGCCACGAGGAAGAAGCTCCCGCCGTGACGCATCTTTGACTGCGCCTGCTCGATCATCTCGAAGATCGTCTCCGTGCCGTCTTCGACCGGCGGGTTGAGCGCGACGATGTTGAACGAACCGTTCGGGAAACGGTTCAGCGTGTGATCGAGGACGACGTGCGTGCCCTCGGCGTGGTTCCTGCGCACGTTCTCCTGCGCGAGCCTGACCGCCCGGATGTCGGAGTCGACCATCTGGATGTCGAGGTCCGGCTCCGCGTCGGCAAGCGCAATCCCTACGGCGCCGTACCCGCAGCCGTAGTCGAGGATCCTGTCGCCGGCCTTCGGGTTGATCCGCTCGACCAGGAGCTTCGTGGACTTCGCGATCTTGTCTTTGGAGAAGAGGCCGCCGGCGGAGTGGAATGTCCGCCTGCGGTGCTTGAGCTCGGAGACGATCTCGTAGGACGTCCTGACCATGGTGTTGTCGCGTCTCTCGTTCCGCCGACCGACGTGCCGTGGACAGCGCCCGCTCCACGGTTGACGCGCCCGGGCGGCGCGTCCTCCGATGGAAAGCCCCGCCAGCCTCAGGCGGGGCATCCGCGAGCTGAAGGTGATCAGTCCAGCGTGAGGAACCGCGGTCGCTGGAGATTGGCCGATGTTAGCCGGCCGCCGGTTCATTTATGCGAAGATCAGCGCAATCGCTAATCTGGAGCACTCGTCCTTCCCGTTGGACTATACACCGATGAGGGAGCGTGGTCAAGGGGATTGTCAGGCGACGCTCATCGCTTCCGTGCGGAATCCTCGCGCGGGTCGCACGCGGTCACTGGACGTCACGCGTCACGCAGGAGTCGACGCGCCGGAGTCGGGGTCAGGCTGCTTCTTGAGATCGAACCCGCGTCTGCCGATCCGCTTCGCGACGAGCACGCCTCCGACGAACATCGGTACGAAGGAGACAACGACCCGCCAGAGGACGAGCGACACTCCGACGAAGTGCGCCGGGAGGTAGACGGCGAAGAACCCGATGTAGGCTCCCTCCCCGACGCCGAGCGAGCCGGGTGTCGGCGACGCGAAGAGAATCGGCTTGAGGAGACACTGGAGGATCACGGGCATGATCCCAGAACCCCAGTATCCGAATCCCCACAGGATAACAACGGCAACCACGAACTCCGCGATGAACGCGAGCACGATGAGGAGAACACCCCACATGAGGATGACGCGTTTGTGGCGACCCAGGGTGGAGAGGGCTTCGCGGAAGATGTGGGACTCTTCTTCCAGCATGACTCGCGCCTCTTCGACCCGTTGCGACGCCTTTCCCGGGAGCTTCCGCGCGAGGAACGCGGCGATTCGGTCCACGATGCGATCGAAGAGGGCTGGGAACTTGAGCATGATGACGAGGACGGTGATGATGAGTCCGATCGGGAGCGCGGAGAGCGGACCCACAACCTTGAGGAACATCCCCGCCTCGGCGACCCCTTCCCACTTGAGCGCGGCCAGGATCGCGGTCACGACGAGAACGAGGAAGAAGAACACGCCTGGGATGAACCCCTTGACGATCACGAGTGCCGTGGCCCAGCCGGCGCGGACGCCCTTCCGGGTGAGCAGAAACCCCTGGTACGGAACGCCCGCGGCGGACAACGGGATCAGCTGGCCGATGAAGTACGCCTCGAATGTGAGCTCGAGAGATTCAACGAGGGTGATCCTCTCTCCCTGCGTGCAGTTGACGAGGACCAGAAGGCCGAAAGCCTCGAGGGCCATCCGGATGAACTCGACGGCGAGGAGGATGGCGACGAAGCCGCCGCCGAGCGCCGCCACACCTTGCCATGTCTCCTCGCCCATCGTGAGCCAGAGCGTCGCGCCGAGGATGACGATGCTCCCGATGACGAAGACGAGCGCGGCTCGACGGATCTTCCGGCCTTCAAGCTGCGGCTGTGGAGCCTCAGTCAGAGCGTCCCCCCGGGGAGAGAGTCGGTGCGATTCACCGGAGACGTCACCGCCGCGCGGAACGGCCCGAATCGCGGCCTCGTGGGCGTGCATCTACTATATCGGCCGCTCAGGAGAGAGGTCAAGCGCCTCCCCGGGCGTCTCCACTGGGGTCTCCGTGGGCTCCCGGCGCAGGTCCGTCGTTCGATTCGGCCGCGGGGCGGGTTATATTCGGGGCAATCCCGTCGAGGAACGCAAACGACGGCCGGCGCGCAGGCCCGGAACGAGAGGAGTGCAGATGAGGAGCGTCGCGGACACCGGATCCCACAGACCAGGAAGGCGCTCGTGGCCGTCCCTCCCGGCGGCACGAACAGCCAGGACGCTGTCTGACGTGCTCGTCGTCGCCGTTCTGGTCGCGGTCTTCGCGGCCGCGCCCGCGCGCGCGCAGCAGCCGACCTGCGCCGAGCTCACGTGTGAGTTCCTCCGGAACCGAATCGAGATGGCCGGCGTTCCCGTGCGGATCGAGATCGCGGGAGACGCCATCTACGCGACGGAGACGCTTCCCCTCTTCTACGAGCGCCGGGGCTACCGCCCCGCGTGGGTCGGCGACCTGGGGCTTCTCCCACGGGTCGACTCGCTCGTCCGTGCGATCCGTTCCGCGGAGAGTGAGGGGCTGGCCTCGTGCGACTACCACATCGCCGCCATCGAGGCCGTGCTCCCGAACGTCCGGAAGGAAGAGGAGCGCGGACGGCCGGACCCGCAGGAGTACGTCGAGCTGGAGCTCCTCCTCACCGACGCGTTCCTCGTCTACGGGTCACACCTCCTCCACGGCAAGACGGACCCGGTGGAGGTGGACGCCGAATGGCACGTGAGCGGGCGGGGGAACGATCTCGCCGCCGTCCTCGAGTCGGCGCTCAGGCGGTTCGAGGCAGGAGAGGTCGAGAGTGCGCTCCAATCGCTCCTCCCGGAGCGGTCGGGCTACGGCCGCCTCCGTGACGCGCTCGCGCGCTACAGGAGGCTCGCCGAGGGCGGCGGGTGGCCGGAGCTTCCTCCCGGAGAGACGCTCGGGAAGGACGACGTCGATGAACGCGTCGTTCTCCTCCGGGAGCGCCTTGCGGTGGAGGGGTACCTTCCCGACTCCGCGGGCGGCGACCACTTCGACTCGGAGCTCGAGGAGGCGGTCGTCCGGTTCCAGGAGCACCGCGGACTCGACGCCGACGGGCGCATCGGCAAGGGGACGCTCGCCGCCCTGAACGTCCCGGCGTGGGACCGCGTCCGGCAGATCGAGGTCAACCTCGAGCGTTGGCGATGGCTCCCGCTTGAGCTCGGAGAGCGCTTCGCGGTCGTCAACATCGCGAACTTCCAGCTCTACGTCGTCGAGGGGGAAGACGTCGTGCTCGACATGCGCGTCGTCGTCGGAAAGGACTACCGCCGGACGCCCGTGTTCTCCGACGAGATCCGCTACCTCGTCTTCGCGCCGTACTGGAACGTCCCGCGGTCGATCGCGGTCAAGGACATGCTCCCGAAGATCAGGAAGGACGTCACCTACCTCGAGAAGGAACGGTTCACCGTCCTCACCGGGTGGGGACCGGACACCGAGGAGGTCGAACCTAGGATGGTCGACTGGGACGCGATGACGCAAGAGAACCTGCCCTATCGCTTCCGCCAAGAGCCGGGGACGAACAACGCGCTCGGTCGCGTGAAGTTCATGTTCCCGAACGAGTTCAGCGTCTACCTCCACGACACGCCGGCCAAGGCGCTCTTCTCACGGAACGTCCGCACGTTCAGCTCGGGGTGCATCCGGGTCGAGAGACCGGTGCAGCTGGCGGAGTATCTTCTTGCGGGCGACCCGTCGTGGACGCGCGAGGACATCCTCACCGCCATGGACGGCGACGCCGAGAAGACCGTGCGCTTGCCGGAACCGGTGCCGGTCCACATACTGTACTGGACGGCCTGGGCCGACGAGGACGGATCGGTTCAGTTCAGGAACGACATCTACGAGCGGGACATCCCACTCGACAACGCGTGCGACGCGCCGGCACCCGCCATCTAGCCGGCGGCAGCCATCCGGGAGTGGAACGAGCGAATGACCTCGACGGCGAGAACACGGAACGGGACCGAGGGCGTGAAGCTGATGCTTCTCGTGTCGCTCACGCTCGCATCGTTCCTCCCGGCCTCGGTTCCCGCGCGCGGGTTCACGTCGGGGCGGGCCGACTTCTCGATCGAGATCGCGGGGGTCGCGTCCCCCTACGACGTGATCGGCGCGTACGTCCTCCCCGGCGAACTCCTCGAGATCGCCGTCGTAGACGGCGGGGACGCCGAATACCGTCTCGACGTCCCGGGCGGCAGAACCTCGAGGGGTGCGGGCGCGAACTGGACGTGGAAGGCGCCCGACGAACCGGGGCTCTATCCTCTGCGTGTCACGGCCGGCGCTTCGGGGGGTTCGGTGCTCGTCAACGCGTTCGTCATGGTGCCCTCGCAGCGGGTGACCGACGGGCGCCTGAACGGCTACCGCATCGGAAGTTACCCGAGCGAGCCCTACCGCGGGCTGGAGATCTACCTGCCGCCCCGCGGTTTCGTCGAGGTCACGGCGGAGAACAAGCAAGCGCGTGTGTCTCCGCACTTCACGCTCGGCCAGTTCCTCTGCAAGCAGGACGGCGGATACCCCAAGTACGTGGTGCTCAGGCCGAGGCTGCTGCTCAAGCTCGAGATCCTGGTGGAGGAGCTTAACGAGCAGGGACACGTCTGCGAGACCCTGAGCGTCATGAGCGGCTACCGGACGCCGTACTACAACGAGGCGATCGGCAACGTGACGTACAGCCAGCACCTCTACGGCGGCGCCGCCGACGTCTTCGTCGACGAACGCCCCTGCGACGGCGTCATGGACGACCTCAACGGCGACGGCTCGGTCGACCGCGACGATGCGGGAATCGTGTGCGGTGTCGTCGAGGGGATGTGCGGCGACCCGTGGTACGACGACTACGAAGGAGGCCTCGGCGCGTACGAGAAGAACGCCGTCCACGGCCCGTTCGTTCACGTCGATGTCAGGGGGTTCCGCGCGAGGTGGTAGGAACGCCCCGGCAGCCGCGACCCTCGCGGACTCCCCGCGCGGGAAAGAGAGCGGCGGGGCCACGTCAGAGGCCCCGCCACCGAAACAGAGTCCACCTTCACGGCGCCCGCCAGGCGCCTGCCGTCAGCGCAGGACGACGCCGCTCCGCGTCAGCATCTCTCCCCCGGATTCCAGCCTGAAGAAGTACACGCCCTGAGCGACCTGTACCTTCCGGGAGTCGCGACCGTCCCACGTCGCGGAGTGCCGTCCCGGAGGAAGCGCGCCGTCCACCAGGACGGCGACGACGCGGCCCGCCACATCGTGCACCGTGAGCCGCACGTCGGAAGGGGCGGGAAGCGAGAACGCGATCGCGGACCCCTCACGCGAGGGGTTCGGGAACGGAGCCGCGAGTGAGAGGACGTCCTCGCCCACCTCGACCCCGGAGACGACGCTCCATGGGTCGAACCAGACGGAGTCGCTCACCTCGTCGCCCCCGCCACCGGGATTGAGCGAGCCGTGGAACGGTCCCGACGAGTCACCCCACCAGTTGTATCGCGCGTCGACGTTGTTCCTGGTGAGGCTGTGCACGTGGACGGCGGTGCCGTTGTTCAGGAACTCCCCGCTCGTCGCGACGAGCGTGGAGGTGTCGACGAAGAACCCTCCCGCCGTCCCGTCGGCCGAATTGCCGACGACCGATGAGCGCCGGACAACCCCGGCCGAAGTGAGGAGCCACCCCGCGCCTCCGTCTTCGCCCGACCAGTTGTTCGCGATCGTGCAGCCGTCGAGCAGGAACGACGAATCCGACGCGTAGACCCCACCGCCCTGGTAGACCGCCTCCCCCCACGTGATGCGCGAGTCGAGGACGTACACGTTGTTCGTGCTCAGGAACACGATCCCGCCGCCGAACTCGGCGGTGTTTCCCGTGATCGTGCAGTCGTCGATTGTGCCTCCCCCGGCGGCGAAGCAGACCCCGCCCCCGGACGACGCCGTGTTCCCAGTAACGAGGCAGTCCCGCATGGTCAGGTTCACCTCGTAGTCGACGACGACCGCGCCACCCATGCCGACCGCGACGTTCGAGTCGAAGACGCAGCCGACCATGGTCGGGTTCGACTTCCACAGGAAGTACGCGCCGCCGCCCGCCCCGGCGCTGTTGCCGAGGAACCGGCAGTTTCTGATGAACGGGGAAGCGTACTCGCAGTGGAGCGCACCGCCGTGGAGGCCGGCGACGTTGTCGGTGAAGATGAGGTTCTCGAGAAGTGGCGAACCGTTATGGCAGCGGACCCCGCCGCCGGAGCAGTATGGTCAGACCCCCGTAGCGTAGCCGTTCCTGATCGTGAACCCCGAGATTACGGTCGTCGTGTCAACCGGAGTGTCGATCCAGAGCACGACGTCCTTGTGGGCGCCGTCGAGGATCGTGACCAGGGGCCCGCCCTCGCTCATGAGCTTCACGCCGGGTTTGTCCGGCCACATGGTGTTCAGCGGGTACGTGCCGGGCGCGACCAGAACGGTGTCGTTCGCGGAGACGTAGTTCAGCGCCTCTGCAACAATGAGGAAGTCGTCCGGGACGTGTACGACGTTCGCCCACGCGCAGAGCGGCGCAAGGACGACAGCGAAAACGATGCCGACGGCGAGTACCTTGCTCACGGTAACTCCCTGTGTTGTTCGTGAGCCGGTGTGAGCGGGGTGACCCCGAACCAGAGATCCGGGGAGGTCGTTACTGCTTCAGTTACACCATCTTAGCACAGTTCGGGGCTCTGCGCCAGTCCGGCGTGCAACGCGCTCCCTGATTCCCTGAGCGCAGGCGAATCCACGAACCTTGCACGCGGTTCGGTACTCTGTAACCCGACCCGAGAGGTACATTCCTTGCAGTGAAGTCAGTACTTGCAACGATACACAAGAGGTGTTAGCTTGCCCGCAATCTCGCTCCCCTTGCGAGCAGGCTGGGACGGCTGATGCTCGACTCCAGGCTGATGCTTCAGCGTGAAGCCGACCTGCCAAGGAGGACGATGAGAACGCACACGAAGATATGCATCGCGGCCACGGCGGCCGCCCTCCTCATCTTAGCGCCGACACCATGGCCGAGTCCGGACCTCGGAGTGGTGGAAGGCAACGCGGCCGGCCGGGAATGGCCGCTCCAGGGCTTCGGCGCCGGGACCATCGGCGGGGCCGGAGGCCAGCAGTACACCGTCACATCGCTGGGTGACTCGGGGCCGGGGACGCTGCGGGACGCAGTGTCGTCGTCGAACCGCCTCATCAGGTTCTCGGTCGGCGGCACCATCCGACTCGAGTCGTCCCTCGTCATCCAGACGCATCACCTGACGATCGACGCGGCGGACGCACCAAGTGGCGGAATCACGATCACGGCGGCGCACGGAGGAGTGTCGAGCGCGCTTCTGAACATCAAGAACGCGCACGACATCATCGTTCGTCACATCCGCGTGCGCGACGCGCCCGACCCCGGATCCGGCGACAACCTCCGCATCTGGAGCAACTCCTACAACATCGTCATCGATCACTGCTCCTTCAGGCGCGGCGGCGACGGCAACCTCGACATCTCAGACGGCGCACATGACGTGACCGTGCAGTGGTGCATCATCGCGGACACCGTGAAGAACTCGCTCGTCCGTACCGGGCTCTACAACATCTCCTTCCACCACAACCTCTATGTGGAGGGCGACGAGCGGAACCCGCAGCTCGACGATGCGCACGGCGTGGACATGGTCAACAACGTCATCTACGGGTGGGCCGGCAACTACGGCACGCGTATCCGTAACGGCTCGAGCGCGAACCTCGTCGCGAACTACTACGTGCCGGGCCCGGGGAGCGACCAGTCGGACGCCCTCCAGATCGCCGGGGACGCAGGCCCCGTCTACATGGAGGGGAACGTCATTCCCCCGGCGTGCCAAGTGTCCGGAACGACCGGGTCGAGGCTCCCGGCCCCGAACGTCGGGGAGATGACGGCCGAGGAGGCTCTCTACGCCGTCCTCAACGACGCGGGCGCACACCCCCGCGACTCGGATGACGACGGCTACACGTCGATCGTCGCGGCCAGCCCCGTCGAGAGCACCTCCTGGGGTTCGATCAAGGGGCGATATCGCTAGACGCACACCCACAGACCGGAATCCAGGCGACCCCCGTGGCGACACGGGGGTCGTTGCTTGTCCGGGGCCACGTCTGGGCCCGCGCCGGGTCGGCGTCCTCCGCCTTGCGAGCCCCCCGGCCCTGCGCTAGTATTGCGCGTGTTCGCAAGTTGAGGAGGTCACCAGAGAATGCCAGCGAATCTCCCCCCGGACTACAAGGTCGTGGAGAAGCGGTTCCGGGAGGCCAAGACCACCGAGGACAAGATCGCCGCTCTCCAGGAGATGCTGGCGATCATGCCCAACCACAAAGGGACCGACAAGATCCGGGCGGACCTTCGCCGGAGGCTGTCGAAACTCAAGGCCGAGCAGGAGCAGGGCCAGAAGAAGGGGCACCGCGGCGGACCCTCGTACCACGTTCCGAAGGAGGAGGCGCCGCAGGTCATCCTGATCGGCCCCCCGAACACCGGGAAGTCGAGCATCGTCGCCGCCACTACGAACGCCACACCGGAGGTCGGGAACTACCCGTTCACGACCCGCACTCCCCTCCCGGCGATGATGGCGTACGAGGATGTTCACATCCAGCTGGTCGACGCTCCTCCCCTCTCGCCCGATCACATGGACACCTGGCTCCCGGAGCTAATCAGGAACGCCGACGTCGCGCTCCTCGTGGTCGATCTGTCGGCCGACGACTGCGTCGACATGCTGCTCTTCGTCCGGGAGACGCTCGCGACCAAGGGGATCCGGCTCTCAGCCGTTCACAACCCCACGGAGACGGAACTCCCGAGGAACGTCAAACCGACGCTCGTCGTCGCGAACAAGCTGGACAGCCCGAACGCGAACGAGAACCTCGAGTTCCTGAGGGAGGTAATCGGGGACGAGTTCGAGATCCTCCCGATCTGCGCCGTGATGGGCAAGGGTCTCCCGGAGCTCAAGAAGAGGCTCTACGAGTTCCTGGACGTCGTCAGGATCTACAGCAAGATCCCCGGGAAGCAGGTGGATCTCAACCAGCCCTTCATGGTGCCCCGCGGGGGCACGGTCATCGACGTGGCGAGGAAGATCCACCGCGAGTTCGGCGACCACCTGAAGTCGGCGCGCGTGTGGGGGTCGGGGAAGTTCGACGGGCAAACTGTCGACCGCGACCACGTCGTCGAGGACGGCGACATCCTCGAGATCCATGTCGACCTGTAGCAGGCCACGCAATCACCCAGACGCAGCCAGGCAGGAGGAACCATGAGCGCGAAGGAGCTCGTGTACGGCCCCACCTACGAGGAGATGCTCCACCCCGATCGCATCGATCCGGCGATCCGCGAGAAGGCGCTTGCGGCCGCGGAGGACGACCCACTGTCTCCCCTGAACCTCTACAACATCACCTGGCGGAATCGCGACGGGAAGATCTACCACATCGTTCTTCCGAAGGAACTCACGGGCGTCGACGCGAACATCGTCGTCCTCTACAGCAAGGACTTCCCCACCAGGAGCCACAAGGTCGGCGCGACGTACTCAGTCACGATGGAGCACCAGCTCGCGGGCGACATCACTCCGGGCGAACACACGCTCGTCTGGCCCTCGACGGGGAACTACGGGATCGGCGGTGCGTACGTGGGGCCACGGATGGGGTTCGAATCGCTCGTCCTCCTGCCGGAGCTCATGAGCAGGGAGCGCTTCGAGCAGATCGAGAAGTACGGGGCGCGCTACGTGAAGACCCCGGGCTGCGAGAGCAACGTCAAGGAGATCTACGACAAGGCGAACGAGCTCCGGGAGGATCCCTCGAACCGGATCATGAACCAGTTCGAGGAGTTCGGGAACTACCGGTTCCACTACCACTGCACGGGCAGCTCGTGCGTGGAGGTCGCGCGCGACCTCGCGGCCCGCGGCATCGGGAACGGGAGGATCGCGGGGTTCACCTCAGCGATGGGGTCCGCCGGGACGATCGCCGCCGGCGAGCGCATCAAGCACGAGTTCCACGAAGCGAGGACGATCGGCGTCGAGCCGATCCAGTGCCCGACCCTCTACTGGAACGGGTACGGCGGGCACGACATCCAGGGAATCGGCGACAAGCACGTGACGTGGATCCACAACGTCTTCGAGATGGACGCGATCATGTGCGTCGACGACATCGAGTGCAAGAAAGGGCTCCAGCTCCTGACGGAGGAGATCGGCTGGAAGGTCATGGCCGACCGCTACCACGTGCCCGAGTCGAGCATCAGAGAGATGTCGGAGGTGATGGGGATCTCAGGCGTGTGCAATGTCCTCGCCGCGATCAAGACCGCGAAGCACTACGGACTCCGAAGCGGCGAGAACGTCTTCACGATCGCGACCGACACGATGGACCGGTACCACTCGGTCATCGCCGAGCTGACGCAAACGTACGGCGCGATGGACGAGATGGAGGCCGCCGTGCGGCTTGGCTCGATCTTCCACGGCGCGAAGCTCGACTGGATTCGCGAGGGGACGCAGCTCGCAAAACAGTGCTGGTTCAATCTCAAGTACTACACGTGGGTCGAGCAGCAGGGGAAGACGGTCGAGGAGCTCGACGCCCAGCGCGATCCCGCGTTCTGGCTCGCGGAGCAGGCGAAGGTCGAGGAGGTCAGCCGGGCGCTCGCGGAGCGCCGGGGGTAGACGTTGGGAGGCTCGAGGTGAACGCTGGCGGCGTCGCTCGCTCAATGGCCGCAGTGGCAGCAGCGGTCGTGGTAATCGCCGCCGCCGGCACGGCTACCGGGACCGTCTACACCGTCGATGTCGGCGGCACGGGCGACTACGACACAATCCAGCACGGCCTCGACGCGGCGAGCGAGGGCGACACCGTGCTCGTCCTTCCCGGTGTCTACGTCGGTGAGGGCAATCGGAACCTCTCGTTCGGCACGAAGAACCTCGTGCTTCGTGGGAATCCCCTCGACCCAGCCGCGACCGTGATCGACTGTCAGCACGCGAGCGGCAACCGCGCCCTCAGGCTCGTCGGAACGGGCCAGGATACGACGTCGGTCATCGACGGGTTCACCATCAGGCGCGGCAGAGTCGCGGGTCCCGCGGAGCCCGGAGCAGGCATCCGCTGCTGGCAGACCTCGCCCAAGCTCCTGAACCTCATCATCACTGAGAACGCGGCCGAGTTCGGAGGCACCGGCGGCGGGATCTACTGCGGCAACTCCTCTCCCGTCATCCGGAACGTGACGTTCTCTCTGAATTCGGCAGACAACGGTGGCGGGCTCTACTGCGCCACGTACTCGTCCCCGAAACTCCGGAACGTGTCATTCTCCGACAACGTGGCGGCTAACCGGGGAGCCGCGGTCTACTGCGGAACAGGCTCCGACCCGGCGCTCACGGACGTCACGATCGTGGCGAACACGGCCGGCAACGAAGGCGGCGGCCTCTACTGCTTCCAATCCTCGCCGGAGCTGAACCGGGTAGCGTTCATCCGGAACGAGGCGTTCCAGAGCGGGGGCGGTGTGTTCTGCAACGACGAGTGCAGCCCCAGCCTCGCGAACGTGACGCTGGCGCTCAATGAGGCGACCGACACGGGAGGAATATACCTCGTCGACAGCTGCGACCCGACCATCAGCAACACGATCATCTCGTACTCGACTGGCGGGGCAATGAGCTGCCAGGGCGGCAGCGATCCCACGGTCATGCACTGCTACTCGTTCGAGAACGGAAGCGACGCTCTGTGCGGCGCCCGCCCCGACAACGTCATCGGAGTCGACCCGGATTTCTGCGACTACCCGAACGACGATCTGACGCTTGCGAGCACGTCCCCCTGCCTCCCCGGAAACAACGAGTGGAGTGAGCTCGTGGGCGCATACGGCGAGGGTTGCTCGCAGCCCTCGGTGGAACCGAGATCGTGGGGTCGCATCAAGGCGCTCTATAGATAGGACGTCCTCTCGACGGGGCAACATGCCACTCGGCCCCGTGTGCCAACGCGCTGCGAAGGAGCCCGAATGAGAAGCCCAAGCTGGCAGTTCAGACTCGGCATCGTGCTCGTCGTTCTCTCCGCCGTCATCTACTTCATCCACTACGCGATCTTCCGCGACGCGCACCACATCTTCGTCTTCCTGGTCGGGCACCTCGCGTTCCTGCCGATCCACGTCCTGCTCGTGACCCTCATCCTTCACAGGCTCCTCGGCGCGAGGGAGAAGCGCCAGCGGCTCGAGAAGCTCAACATGGTGATCGGGGTCTTCGTGAGCGAGGTCGGCACCGACCTGCTCGCGCGGCTCTCGGACGCCGACCCTGCGCTCGATGACATCCGTTCCGATCTCATCATCGACGCGAGCTGGAGCGACGACGACTACAGACGGGCCGACTCCCGCCTGAGAGAGCGCTCGTACGAAGTCGAGATCGGCAAGATCGACCTCGACGCCCTGAGGGCTTCCCTGGCGTCCCACCGGGATTTCCTGCTGCGGCTGCTGGAGAACCCCAACCTGCTCGAGCACGAGTCGTTCACGGAGCTTCTGCGAGCCGTCTTCCACCTGGCGGAGGAGCTCACGAGCCGCAGCTCGTTCGCCGATCTTCCGCCGTCGGACATCAAGCACCTCACGGGCGATGTCACGCGGGCATACTCCCACCTCGTCGACGAGTGGCTCGACTACATGAAGTACCTGAGAGACAACTACCCCTACCTGTTCTCGCTCGCCATCCGGACGAACCCGTTCGACAGGAGCGCGTCACCGGTCGTGGGCTGACGAGCCTGGAGTGCTGAAATGGGCACCGGAGCCCTCCAGGGCCCGTCTGCCCCCAATCAGCGCGCCCCCACCCTGCAGGAAACTCCCTTCTACTTGACACAGGGCCCGTCTCTTGCTAGAGTATGAACAGGCTTACTTTCTGAGAGGGTTCATGCTTTCCCCGAGGACCGTCGACTATCTGGAGACGATCTACCTCCTCTCCCTCGAAAACGACACCGTGGGCGTCACGCAGGTGGCCGCGAGCCGGAGCGTGACGATTCCGACCGCGCGCGTTGCCGTCGCGCGCCTGAAAGACGAGGGGTGCGTCCGACAGGAGCGGTACGGGAAGATCCTGCTCACCGACAAGGGACGTGAGCGTGCCCGCACGGTTTATCGCTCGCACACCGTCCTCTTCCGGTTCCTTCACGAGATCCTCGGAGTGGAGACTGACCGCGCCGACGACGAAGCGTGCCGGCTCGAGCACGGCCTGAGCCAGGACACACTCGCCCGGCTCATCCGGTTCCTGAACGACGGGGCCGGAGGAAACCGAGCGAAGGCCGGCGGAGCGGAGACCGGTGACCCGGGAACGGGAGGCGAGTGATCGTGGAGCGAGTTCTTCTCACCGTCATCGTACTTGCCGCGGCGGCCTTCCTCGCGAGGGTGGTCTGGCGGTCAGTCAGAGCGGCCGCGAACCCTAATCCCTCCTCGCCGGCGTGCGGGAGCTGTCCTCTCGCGAACGAGTGCGGCCCGAACGCGTCTTCCGCCCCGTCCGACTGCCAGGAGGAGAACGAGCGATGACATCGAAGACCCCATGTGCCGTCCCTCTTGCGTCTCTCGCACCGGGAGATGCAGCTCGGATCGTGACTCTCAACGGGAAGGGTGGGTTCCGCAGGCGTCTCCTCGACCTCGGGTTCATCGCCGGCGCGCCGGTCCGCGTCATCAAGCACGCGCCTCTCAGCAACCCCATCGAGTACTGCATCGGAGGCGCCCACGTCACGCTGCGGAAGGAGGAAGCTGAGCACATCCTCGTCCAGCAGGTAGCCGTGCCCGAATGCTGCCGTGAGGGCGGGGCCGACGCCGGCCGACGCCGCCACCGCAAGCGTCACGGATGGGGTCCACGATGGCTGCAGCGAAAAGCCTCAGGATAGCCCTCGCGGGGAACCCCAACTCGGGGAAAACCTCGATCTTCAACAGCATGACCGGCGCGCGCCAGCAGGTCGGGAACTGGCCAGGCGTCACGGTCGAGAAGAAGCTCGGGTTCTTCACGTACAAGGGCTACGACATCGAGGTCGTCGACCTTCCCGGCACCTACAGTCTCACCGCATACTCCGTTGAGGAGAGGGTCGCCCGGACCTATCTCGTCGAGGAGAAGCCCGACGTCGTCATTCACGTCGTCGACGCCGGCAACATCGCCCGCAACCTGTATCTCACCGTCCAACTGCTCGAGCTCGGGGTCGACCTCATCGTAGACCTCAACATGTGGGACGAGTTCACCGCCTGCGGTTCGGAGCTCGACTGTGATCGGCTGGAGACCCTCTTCGGGTCGCCGGTCGTGCAGACGGTCGGCCACCGCGGGATCGGGATCGACGACCTCCTGGATGCCGTGATCAAGCTCGTCGAGGAGCGGGCCGAACAGCACCGGCACGTTCCTATCACCTACGGCTCGCACGTCGACGACGTCCTGACCGAGCTGACAGGTCTCCTCGAGGCGACCCCGGATCTCATCGGGAACTACCCTGCGCGCTGGGTCGCGATCAAGCTCCTCGAGGGCGACAGCGAGATCCGGAAGCGCCTGTCGAAGGGCGGCGAGAGCGCCCGCAGCATTCTCGACGAGGCAGAGCGGGCGACGCGGCACATCGGAGTCGCGACGAAGTCGGACCCGGAGAAGGTCATCTCGGAAGGCCGATACGGCTACATCGAGGGCACCCTCAAGGAGATCCTCACCGAGGAACCCGCCGACCGGATGGAGCTCTCGAGACGCCTCGACAGCGTTTTCACACACCGCTACCTCGGCTACCCCATCTTCTTCGCCTTCGTCTGGATCCTCTTTCAGATGACGTTCCGCATCGGCGCGATCCCCATGGGCTGGATCGACGCGTTTGTCGGGTGGCTCGCCGGAACGCTCGCGGCGACGCTCCCCGAATCCCAGCTCTCGAGCCTCCTCGTCGACGGCGTCATCGGAGGAGTGGGCTCCGTGATCGTCTTCCTCCCGAACATCATGGTCCTCTTTCTCGGAATCGCGTTCCTCGAGGACTCGGGGTACATGGCGCGCGCCGCGTTCCTCATGGACCGCGTGATGCACGCGCTCGGCCTCCACGGAAAGTCGTTCATCCCCCTCCTCATGGGGTTCGGGTGCAGCGTTCCCGCGATCATGGCCACGAGGACCCTCGAATCCAGGCGCGACCGCACGCTGACGACGCTCATCGTCCCGCTCATGTCGTGCAGCGCGAGGCTTCCGGTCTACCTCCTCATCGGCGGCGCGTTCTTCGCGGAGCGGGCCGGGACGGTGGTGTTCGTCATCTACGTGCTCGGGATCGTGGCCGCCATCCTCATCGGCCGGCTCTTCGCGAGCACGCTCTTCAGGAGCGCGCCGGCGCCGTTCGTGATGGAGCTCCCCCCGTATCGACTGCCCACTGCGAAGGGACTTCTCATTCACACGTGGGAGAGGTCCAGGATCTACCTGCAGAAGATGGGCGGGGTCATCCTCGCGGCGTCCGTCGTGCTCTGGTTCCTGGGCGCGTATCCTCAGAACCCAGGCTTGACCGAGAGTCTCGAACACGAGATCGCGGAGCAACGGGCGATCGGCAGCGTCGCTGCGCTCGAGAAGGTCAGCGAGCTCGAAGCGGATGCGGCCGCCCTCAGGATCGAGAACTCCTACATCGGGAAGGCCGGGCAGTTCGTCGAGCCTGTGATCGAGCCCCTGGGATTCCGCTGGGAGATGGGCGTGAGCCTGATCACCGGGTTCGTCGCGAAGGAAGTGGTCGTCTCCACGCTGGGGGTCCTCTATCATACCGGGGTGGAGGAGGTCTCGGGAAGATCGCTCGTGGAGGCGCTCCGGGACCCGGCCAACGGGATCACGCCGCTCGCCGCGTTCGCCTTCATGGTCTTCGTCCTTCTCTACACGCCATGCATCGTGACGATCGTCGCCGTCAGGCGAGAGGCCGGCACGGGTTGGATGTGGTTCTCGATCGCCTACCAGCTCGCGCTCGCGTGGCTCGTGAGCTTCGGAATCTATCAGGTCGGCACGCTCGTCGGCCTCGGATAGCCGCTCCGACAGCAGCAACAACCACAGGAGAGAGTTCATGCCGACGAGGACCCGGGTGCATCCAGGTTCGAACTTCGCACGCTCGTTCGCCGTCCTTCCGCTCGTCGTCGCCGTCGCGGCCTTCGTCCTGGCGGCCGGCTGCGGGGGGCAGGCAGGCAGGCAGGACCCCCCAGAAACGCGAACCGTGGACGCGGCCGACACCCTTCACGGCGTCGTCGTCCCCGATCCGTACCGGTGGCTCGAGGACTTCGAGTCCGACGAGGCGCAGGCGTGGATCGGCGAGCAGAACGCGTACACCGAGGGCGTCCTCGCGACCTTCCCCGACCGCGGAGAGATCCGCGCGCGCCTCGACGAGCTCTTCGAGATCCCGCACCTCGGCTACATGTGGGAGCGCGGCGACCGGTTCTTCTTCCTGAGGCGTGACCCCGAGAACGAACAGGAGATCCTCTACGTCCAGAGAGGCGTCGAGGCGGAGCCCACGAAGCTCGTCGATCCCGAGGACTGGAGCGAAGACGCGCCGGTCGGACTCGACTGGTGGTATCCGACGCCCGACGGCCGTCTGCTCGCGTTCGGACTCTCGGAGAGCGGCAGCGAGTCGAGCACGCTGCGCGTGATGGACGTCGACTCGATGAAGCTCCTCACCGACGTGATCCCGAACACCCGCGCGGCGAGCCTGGCGTGGAAACCCGACAAGAGCGGATTCTACTACACGCGCTTCCCAGCTCCGGGAGCGGTCCCGGACGACGAGCTCTACTACCACCGCAAGGTCTACTATCACGAGCTCGGAGCCGATCAGGAGGACGACCCGCTCGTCTTCGGTGACGACCTGGAGATGGAAGTCTGGACCGGCGTCTCGCTGTCGACGAACGGTCGGTTCCTCATCGGATACGCGTATCGAGGCTCGGCGGAGAACGACATCTACCTGATGGACCTCGCGGTCGGCAGCGGCTGGAAGCCCCTCGTCGTCGGACTCGGAACGAGGAGCAGCGGGAGAGCGATCGAGAACGAGTTCTTCATGCTCACGCAGCACGACGCGCCGAACGGGAGGATCTTCAGGGTCGATCTCACGAGGCCCGGTCGCGAACACTGGGTCGAGATCATCCCCGAAACCGAGAACGCGATCGAAACCTACCTGTACGTGAGCGGCCGGCTGTTCGTGCGATACCTCGAGGACGCGCACACGAAGGTGCAGGTGTTCGACCGGGACGGCGAGCACCTCACCGACATCGAGCTTCCCGACATGGCCACGGTGTTCGATTGGGCCGGCGACTGGCGGGGCGATGACGTGTTCTTCGGGCTCTCCTCCTACCTCCTCCCGCCGAGGACCCTCCGCTACGACCTCGCGACCGGCGAGTTCAACGTCCACATGGCGGTCGAGGCACCGATCGACACGGAGCCTTACGTGACGGAGCAGGTCTGGTACACCTCGCGCGACGGCACGAAGGTCTCGATGTTCCTCGTGCACCGGAGGGACCTCAAGCGCGACGGGTCGAACCCGACCGTCCTCACGGGCTACGGTGGGTTCACCTCGTCGACACAGCCGAGCTTCGCGCGGAACCGCTATCTCTGGCTCGACCACGGCGGCGTCTGGGCCGAGCCGAACCTGCGCGGCGGCGGCGAGTACGGAGAGGAGTGGCACCGCGCGGGAATGCTCGGGAACAAGCAGAACACGTTCGACGACTTCATCGCGGCGGCCGAGTGGCTCGTCGAGAGTGGGTACACGCAGCCCTCACGGCTTGCGGTCTGGGGCGGGAGCAACGGTGGCCTTCTCGTCGGCGCGTGCGTCACCCAGAGACCGGACCTCGCGGGGACGGCGATCTGCGACGTGCCGCTCCTCGACATGGTCCGCTTCCACCGCTTCTACGCAGCGAGGATCTGGACGCCCGAATACGGCTCCCCCGAGGAGCCCGAGCAGTTCGAGTGGCTCTACGCCTACTCGCCTTATCACCGCATCGAGGACGGCACCGACTACCCGGCCGTCCTGTTCACGACGGCCGAGTCGGACTCGCGCGTCCACCCGTCGCACGCGATGAAGGCGACGGCGCGGCTCCAAGCGGCGACGACCTCGGATCGGCCGATCCTCCTCTTCTTCGAGCGGGAGGCAGGCCACGGGATGGGGCTCCAGATGAGCACGATCCTCGACCGGTACGTCGAGTACTACTCGTTTCTCTTCCAGCAGATGGAGATGAGATACCAGGGTGCTCGCTGACGCGCACTCGCACATGGACACGCACCGGGAGGGACAACGTGGCGACGCGTGACCCGAACCGTTCGATCAGGGCCGACGTCGTGATCGACGCGACCGTCGACGAGGTCTGGGATGCGTGGACGACCGGCCACGGGATCAGGTCGTTCTTCGCTCCCGGCTGCAACGTGGAGCCGCGCGTGGGCGGGCTCTACGAGATATTCTTCGCGCCCGACGCCGAATCCGGCGCGAAGGGCGCCGACGGGATGCGGATCCTCGCGTTCGAGCCCGGGAAGATGCTCGCGTTCACTTGGAACGCGCCTCTCTCGATGCCGAACGTCCGCGAACAGCGCACGAGCGTCGTCCTCCGGTTCGGCCGGACCGACACCGGGGGCACGAGGCTCAGCCTCGCGCACTCGGGCTGGGGTGAGGGCGAGGAGTGGGACGGCGCGTTCGACTACTTCACGAAGGCGTGGGACGTCGTGCTGGATCGTCTCACGTACCGGTTCTCGGTCGGCCCGGTCGACTGGGACGATCCACCCGCGGTCGCGACGGAGTAGGTGGCCGCCCCGGAACGGGAACATGCCGAAGAACGGAACCAACGCCGCCCTCGACACGGTCGTCATACATACGTGCGACATGACCGGACCGAAGGAGGCAGCATGAGCGTCGAGATCCGCAGCATGGCCGCGGATGACTACGAGGCCGTGGAGGCCCTCTGGAAGGCCTCTCCTGGAGTGGGGCTCTCCCCGTCGGACACGCGCGGGAGGGCATTCTGAGATTTCTCGAGAGGAACCACGGAACGAGCTTCGTCGCCGCCCAGGAGGGTATTCTCGTGGGAGCCGTCCTGTGCGGCCACGACGGCAGGCGAGGATTCATCTCACACCTGGCCGTGGAGTCGGGCAGCCGGCGGCTGGGTCTCGGCCGCGCGCTCGTCGAGCGCTGCATCGGAGCCCTCCGCGAGAGCTCGATTGACAAGGCCCACATCTTCGTGTTCGCTGAGAACGATGACGCCGTGGCCTTCTGGAAGAAGATCGGCTGGGGCGAACGCTCCGAACTCTTCATGCTCTCGAGGTACACCGCGTGAAACACTCGCTCCGCACAGGCCTGAGCTTCGGCGTGACCTCGGGGGTCATCACGACCCTCGGCCTCATGGTCGGGCTCCACTCGGGCACGCACTCGAAGCTGGCCGTGATCGGCGGCATTCTCACGATCGCCATCGCCGACGCGTTCTCGGACGCGCTCGGCATCCACATCGCGGAAGAGGCGGAGAACGTCCACACCGAGCGCGAGATCTGGACGGCGACGATCGCGACGTTCTTCTCGAAGTTCGGGTTCTCCCTCACGTTCCTCGTGCCGATCTTGCTCTTCGATCTGCCGACCGCGATCCTCGTGAGCGTAGCCTGGGGGTTCACGGTCCTCGCCGTCGTGAGCTACCACCTGGCCCGCCGCCAGAACACCCGACCCTGGATCGTCATCGGCGA